>JAAXWV010000006.1:11608-16026 GCA_013334845.1 Candidatus Roizmanbacteria bacterium
CTTTTCAATGAACCAAATCATGCTAGTGAGTGGGGTGGTTCGGTTGATGCCACTCAGTTCGCTTCAGTAGTAAAAGTATTTGCGGAAAAAATAAAAGCAAAAAGCAGCGACTACGTGATTATGCCCGCCGGGCTTGATGCTTCGACCCCCAACGATCTACCACGATTTCTTGATGAGAAGTCATTCATTGATGTTATGGTCAATACTATCGGAGTTGATACGTTTAATTCGCTCTTTTCCGCATGGGCTTCTCACTCCTATCCCAACCCTGGATTTGCCGGTTCAGTAGACGACTATGGTAAAGGGACAATCCGAACTTATCAGTGGGAGTTAGAATATCTGAAAAACAAAGGAATTAAAGAGCTCCCCGTGTTTATTACTGAGACAGGCTGGGATTCACACAAGGTATCGGAAGGACAGGTTGCCCGAAACATGAGGCGGGCTTTTCAGGAAGTCTGGCTGCCGGACAATCGAGTACGCGCGGTGACGCCGTTTGTACTTAACTACCAAAGTGAACCATTTGCTAATTTTTCCTGGCTGAAACTGGGAAATGTGCTTGAAGGGTATCAGGAATATTCAACCATTCAGGATATGGAAAAAGTAAAAGGCACCCCCGATATTCGTGAAGAGGGGCAGTTAAACTATCAGTTCTCTCACGACCTTGTTTTACACTCTACCTACCACTTTAAAATATCCGTTATCAATACAGGAGAGGCGATCTGGGATAAAGATCGCGGATATCATCTTGAATTGGATGGATTCGACCCGTCGGAGTACCTTTTCACTGATTTACAGGATCTCAAACCAACGGAGAAGGCAAACTTGGATCTATTTGTGAAAACAAGCGGAACATTAGGAAAGCGCGATGTTCGTATACGTCTTATGAAAGGTGGCGAGGAAATACTTGGCGGCGGAGCCATGAGTTTTGAGGTTGTTTCGTTGCCAAAACTCATCTTTAACGTTACGGCTCATCCGCGCCTCCAGGCGGAAGGGAGTAACTTTGAGCTTCAGATTTTCGATGACGAAGAACAGTTGGTCTACAAAAAAAAAGGAGTGGAAGTGGCAAAAAGCAAAGGTGTCATTGATCAGGTACAAAACATTGCGCTTGGAGCGAAATACCGGGTCGTGATTTTAAAACCATACTATCTGCCCCGGCAAACGTTTGTGACCTTTAAAAAGGGAGAGAATACGATCACTTTTCAAAAGATGTACCCGTTTGATTTTAATCAGGATGGAAAGTTTGACCTAAGCGATATTGCAACATTCTTCAAGTCGCCCAAACTTATTTCTCTCTTTTTTCCGTGAGCAAATGGGCGAGTTCCTTCTCTCGTTGAACAAGATTTTCTGCTTTGGTGAGGTAGCTCCCAATACAGAGAATATCAGGGGGGAATTTCTGCGAAACTATCTCGGGTATAGTGTGTCCATTTACACTCCCATCGAGGTAAACTTTTAACCTATAATTGTGATTTCTCAGTTGTTCAACTTTTTGGAGCGTTGCAGGCAAAAACGGTGCTCCTTGGAAACCGGGATTGACAGACATGATTTGGATTGCGGGAATATCGGAAAGGGAGTATTGTTTTACCAAATCTTCAACACTATCTTCAGGATTTAATACGAGCCCGAGTGGAAAGTTTACTTTCTTTTTCCATGTTAAAAACTCCGCAGGATCTTTTATTGCCCCAAAATGAACAAGTACCGCATCAACCGTGACATTGTTCGTAAAGGTCATCACTTGTTTCAGACTTACCTTCCAGTCTTCAACCATGAGGTGAAAATCAAATACATTGCGATTTTTCGAGGCGAAATAGGGAACAAGATCAGCGAGGGAAATAGTCGTGTTGGGAACAAATTTTCCATCTGCGATATCAACCTGAAAATGAGTGTGATAAGGCGAGAGTTGTTCGACCTGAGTAGTAAATTCTTCGACGGTTTTGTTCAGTAGAGCAGGAATTATCATAGTGCTCACATTGTACCATAGAGGCAGGTTTGCTAAAATAGAGGTATGGATCTTGAGAATGCAGTGCAGATATTTAATGCGTTGTATGACGATGTTAACGGATATCAAATTTCTTACCAAGCCCGTCACCAGCTGCCGTATTACGATAAAGCACACACCTATGGCGAGGTAACGCCTGAGGCGTTTCATCGTATCCTGAGGGAAATTCCCATCGAGCCGGGCCAGGTATTTTATGATCTGGGATCGGGAACAGGTAAGGCTGTCGTTTTATCTCACCTCTTATTTCCGTTTCAACGGTCAGTCGGAGTGGAACTGCTTTCCGAGCTCTATCGCACTTCAGAAAGTGTGTCTGAAAGATTAAAATCCGAATACGCCAATTACCTATCATTGCAACCGGAAAACAAGGAGATAACGTTCATTAATCAGGATTTTCTCTCGGTGGATTTGACCGATGTGGATGTGGTTTTCACTCATTCAACCTGTTTCCATCCGTCTCTCATGGAGCAGCTTGAGAAGAAGTTGCATGCTCTCAAAAAGGGAACTTATGCTATTACTGTTTCTAAAACGTTGGAAACTCCTGAGTTTCGGCCGATCAAAGTACGGGAAGCCAACATGGGCTGGGGGACGGCCACGGTATATATTTATCAGCGACTATAATGTATGAAAAATCAAACTCTTGATCTTTTGTCTCGATTTATCTCTATTCCATCTGTTTCGACCGATCCGAATCGGTTTACTGCGATGAAAGAGGCAGTGAGATTTATTACGGAAAAATTGACCATACTCGGTTTTGAGGTCAAGTTCGCGGAAAAAGGCGACGTGCCGCCCCTTATCATTGCCTCACGTATTATCTCGCCGAGCGCAAAGACAATTGGGATTTACGGTCATTATGACGTACAGCCCGAGGATCCGGTCGATGAATGGCGAACAGTTCCATTTGAACTTACCGTGCGCGAGGGGAAGATGTATGGGCGCGGTATTGCAGACAACAAGGGGCATGTAATTCAGAACATCACCGCTATCGAGGCGCTTATCAATGAACACAAACTGAGTGCAAACGTCATCTTCCTCATCGAAGGGGAAGAGGAGCTGGGAAGCGAGCATTTTGAAGAGTTTGTCACCGCGCAAAAAGAGCTGCTTCAGCGCTGTGATGTATTTTATGTGACCGATATGGGGATGCATGGGGTAAATATCCCGGAGATTTGTTATGCTCTGCGCGGCTTGGTCTATTTTGAGCTTGAGGTGAATATTGGCGAGAGCGATCTCCACTCCGGCGTCTACGGGAATCGGGTACTTAATCCGATCCAGGTCTTGAGTGATCTGTTTGTCCGGATGAAAGATATCCGAACCGGGAAAATATTCATTCCCGGATTCTACGATGAGGTACGGAAAATTCCCGAGAGCGAACGCGCTTTACTCAATAAAACACGCAGAACAGATGAAGAAGAAATGCGAGCGTCACAGACATATGGGTTGATCTCCCAGGATGACCAGAACCCTGCATTATCGACCAAAATCTACCCCTCTTTTGACGTTCACGGGATAATTGGGGGATTTGTCGGGGAAGGGAGTAAGACCGTTATTCCCCGCCGGGCCAGCGCCAAATTTTCCTACCGTCTGGTCGAGTTTCAGAACCCTGAGAAAATCGTTTCTCTCGTGCAGGAGTTCGTCAAAGACTCCCTCCCTCCGGAGGTAAAATATACCCTGACCGTGAATAGTAAGGGAGCACCTTTTTATACAAGCGTCGAGAATGAGTTTATAAAAATAACCGCGGCCAGGTTTGCCCAGGTATTTGGCAACGAGACGATTATCAATCGCTCCGGTGGTTCAGTGGGAGCGGCAGTTGTCTTATCCCGTCTGTTTGGGAAACCGATAATCCTGACCGGTTTTACGTTGCCGGACGACAATATTCATGCCCCCAACGAAAACTTCGATGAGGGCATGTTTTGGAAAGGGATTGAAGCACTGAAAGCCACGTACTGTTCGTTTTAATTCCTGATTGGTTTGCCGATAATAAATACCGCATCTTGTGGCCCCACGGAGGTATCAAAAAAACTATTAATCTCAGCAATACTTGAGCGCGGCCTTTTCTGGTAAAGAGGCACATCCCGATCCCGAAAATGCCAAGTTCAGAAAGCTTTCCTACGTGCCTATTGGCGAAGTGGAACAGTCAGTAAACAAGACTATCTCCTATTGCGTAATGGGTACTGTGCCTGCCGGCATTTCGGAAGTTAATGAATACAACGACTGGCAGGAAGGCGACGACCTTGATTTTGACCCGAAGACGCACTTCTATCTTTCTATAGATAAGGAGTTCGGATATAGTATGATGCCGCTCGTTGGTCCGGGTGATAAAGTATTAGTCAGCTTTAACTCAAAAGTTAAAGACGGCGACCTTGTTGCAGCCCGTTGGGATAAAACCAAAGGGGCGTTAAAAATTTATACGGAGAACAAAGACGTT
>JAAXWV010000175.1 GCA_013334845.1 Candidatus Roizmanbacteria bacterium
CTTAAAAGACCCATTTCAGACATTTCAGAGTAGTTTGCTTCATTAGACGTAAAGTCCAAGAAGACAGCCGGATCATTATCGAAACGATTCCGGATATGAGAAGGTAACTCATTGAAGAGAGATTTAGCGCCAGCAACGAACGCCATAGCTTCCGAATAATCGAAGCCTGTAGCGTCAAGATATTGTGGCGCAGATTGGTTAAGGACAGGCATTTCGCCTGTAGATTGGTAGCGACGCATGATTGTGTTGATATCACATTCAGCAGCGAATTCCTGCTTAGTAACATCGGAGTTTTCAGGGAAGGATATAGAAGTAGGAGTTTTTTTTGTGAATTTAGATTGAAAGTAAGTGAAGTCAGCAAGTGGAATAGTATTTTTAGGATTGTAAGACATAGAAAGCTCCTTTTTAAGAGATGTTTGAATGTGTAGGTTCCGGCTTGCCGGCGATCCGTGAAGAGGATCACCAGCAAACCGGGATTTTAATCATTTTTTTTGATAGCTCGGACGTGTGTTGTGAGACCATGGAGATACAGCATTTTTAAGGCGATCAAGATATCGCATAATTTTGCCGTAAGTAGTTTGGTCAATTTTACCTTCGGTTTTGGCTCTAAGAGCCTCGGATTGAGCGACAACCCAGTCCTCAGACAGAATGGCATTTTTAAGTTTTTCTCCTTGTGTTTGAGCATTAATAAGACCAGAGCGGAGAAGCTCATTTTTAGTTTGGGCGGCATATAAATCCGCCTGGGTAGAAGTAGTACCAGTTTGAGCACGAGAAAGTGCACCGGCCGAAGCGGTTGATAAAGTTTGTTCCTGAAGAAGAGCAGGTTTTTCCCGTTCGGTAACAGTTTCAGCAAGTACGCGCTGAGTCTCGGCATTGATTTTGTTTGTTTCGACAGACGTACGAAACAGAGACAAAGCCGTATTTATAGCAGGCGTAACGGCATCAGATTGCTGAGCAGTAGACCCACTAGGAGTAGAAGACCCAGTACCACCAGTAGATGAAAGTATAGGATTAAGTCCTGCTTTTCGAAGATCGGTGACTTCTCGCTGATGAGCGGTTGAAGACATTCGCTCTTGGAATTCTCTATTTTTTTGCGCTTCTCGCGCAGACGCTGAATTAGCCATGACGCCGCCAAGGAGAGAAGAAGCGGCGCCAATTCCTGCACCTGCAAGTGAAAGTATGTCCATGATGATGTAGCCTCCATATCAGAAATGATCAATCAAGCCTGGTACGCCGTAAACAGGCATAGGACGGGCGCATTTCATACTGATATACGAATCAAATATGAAGTGAGGCTCAGAAGGAACGGCAATACACCGATCAAGAGGAGGATCTTCTGAAATGAAAGTCTGATCCAAGACAGGTGCATTAGCAAAATTCTGGCTGAGATGCCACGAATCCAAAGGAGTGGCAGCATTTGAACGAAGAAGGCCAGTAATTTGAGAAGGTTTATAACGATATTCGGCGTAGCGCTCTTGATAACCGAATACCTTATTGTCATTGGTAGAATTGCCATCTGCAAAAATTTCTTTTTGGAGTACAGCTTGTTCACCAATGTGTGAAAGAGCAGGCCAGTAATAATCAAAGCGAGTACTACGTGACCACATACGATTGAGTCCTTGCTGATAAGTTAAGTCAGCCCGAACAGATACCAGACCGATGATAAGACAATGCTCAGTGAATGAAGAAGTAAAGCCGTGATTGTTAAGATGAACAGTACCAATAGCGGCAAGGTCACCAAGAACAGCACCACCGCTAGTAGCGGATGTTTGTGGAATGGGCGAGATAATAACAGGGCTCGAACCTCCCCCCAGATATTCAGGCCGCTGGAGACGGGCATCAGGTGAAGTAACACCAAAATGTGATTTGATAAGCTCGATGTAACGAGTTCCACCGCGAGCATCACGCTCATAGATTTTTTGAATCTGGAAAGCCTGACGAAGTGTGTTGATAGTGGCAGCAGAAGCAGCAGACAAGTCGGCATAAATGTTGGCATTAGTACCATCAATAGCAACAGTGCCGAGCTGACCAACAACAGATTTAGAGGCAACACTAACGTTGCCAAGAGCCGCCATAGAATTAGAACCGGAAGGAATAGCACCGCCAACAAAGTTAGCAGCAGCACCAAGGGCAACAGAGTTAGCAGGAGTTGCGGCATAGAGGCCGAGAATAGGTGCAGTAGTACCAAGAGGAATTTGAACACCTGGCCCTTTTTGAGGCCAAGGAAGTGAAGAAGTGAAATAATCGTGTCGTTTACCTCTCCTTAGCAAAGCATAAGAAGAAGGAGTATCAGGACCATCACCAGTATAAACAGGTAATGAACTGATAAGATTTTGATCCCGATACCATTCATTGAAAATAAGAAAATAAGCACGATGCCAGAGGGCAGAGTGTGAAAGACCAGCAACCTTTGTGGGAAGACCCATATAATCATGCAAAGATTGTTCAAGGTATCCACCAACAGGTGATACCATTTGTGGAATAGTGAAATCGGTTGAAGCACCAGGAGTAGTTTGCTCACCGTTAAATTTTTGCCAGTTGTCCCAAAGGAGACGAACAGGGACAGAAAAAAATTGGGTGTCCATGTACATATTGTCCATAATTGGGAAAATAGGAGTTGCGAGACGAGCAAGCGCAGTTACCTTAACATTATAAGTGTCACCAGGCAGAGCCTCATCAATAAGGAAAGGAACAAGATATCCGGCATCAAAAGAAGATTTGTAGCCGTGAGATCGATCAAAGGTAGAGCGCGGAATTTCAGCGCGAGGAACTTGAGAAAATTGATGAGACATAACAGATTTTCTGGAAGAATTATTTAAGTTCATCATCGGCGATCACCTCCGGAAGATGTTCTACAAATTGTGAAGCATTAGCCATAAACAATGGCGGTGTAGTAGGAACAAGTAACGCAGATTCATCATCGAACGTGCCTATCTGATGTAAAGAAAAATCAGAAGGATTAAGATGAAGCTGGCTTGAAGGATCTTTAACAGCATTAGCAAAATCACGAAGGGCAGTATTTTTGTTAGTAGAGGGAAAAGGAGTTGCGTAAGCACAAGATTTGTTGTCGTAGACAGAAAAGATATGTTTAATCATTTTTAGAGACTCCTTGATAGTTTTGAGATTTGGGAAAGTTTACATTCTCGCTTCGCGGCGAGACGGTCAGAGGTATTATCGGTTGCCACCAGACTCCGGGCGACAGATCGCTTGATACGGATTTTTTCCTGTAATGGTTTGTTTTCCCTCTGGAGTTTATCATAGTAGTACCTCGGTACAGTATGTTTCTTCCCTTTATAGACAAGGAAATCAGAAGGGAAGGCATCAGATTTAAATTTTTCATACCATGTAGAACCAAGACCGGGATTGCGAGACATTAAAGCAAATTCCGGTCTGACTTGAAAGATTTCGCCGTAAACGTCAAAACGTGAATACAAGTCAGAGTCCATGGCATGTTTGCCTGTTTGTTTTTTCATAACATAACGAGCAACATAAGCGGCCGTTTGGTAATTGAAAGAGCCTATTAGGCAGTGTCCGAGTCCCCAAGTATCGGACAGTTTTTGAGAGGTGTAAATAATATCACCTCGATCATTTTGAGAATGTTTTTTGCGATCAAACGCAAAGTCTAAGCCGAATATTACGGCGTGATAGTGAGGGCGATTAGATGAATCGCCGTATTCTCCGCAAGCGTAGTAGCGGAATTGGCCTACGTTTTTTCGTAGGCGTTTGAAGAACTTTTGCAAGTCTTCTTTAACGACTGTCCCACCATGTGGAACATTTTCATCGTTATATGTAAGGGTGACGAAACAAGCAGTTTCGTGCATTTTGGCCTCGTGGACGCATCGAAGC
>JAAXWV010000007.1 GCA_013334845.1 Candidatus Roizmanbacteria bacterium
CATCGGCCTTGGGGCTCTTCTGTTTTTTACCTGTGTTTTTAAATATTCACAGCGTCCACCCCAATCTTTCTGGTCTTATGCACCTAACTGGAACTACATGGCCGAATATCGCGTCTATCAAATTGTCAAAAATGAGCATCTGACTAATTACAATATTGCAAACCTCACCTATTATGATACCTATTCTTCAGTCGTAAAATACCTCTTAAAAAGAGACAACATTCAAATTCAATATGATGATTATTACACCAATACTTATCTTTTTGTGATTGCCCCCACTCTTGAAATGAAGAACGCACCGTATGAAGTGGCCACTTTCAAACCTGCCACATTACTCAAAACGTGGAAAATTAATGACGGATACAACCTATATTTACTACAGCGCGAATCTAAGAGTTAGTGTATTATTTACTATGACCTAAAGTTGAACTCAATTATGAATAAAAAGACACTTCACTTACTATGGGGAACTTTTTTCATATGTATCCTTGGATTATTCTGTTATCTGAGACTCAAGCCGATTCTCCTTATGGCAGTGCCCTATACATACGACCAGGGGCGTGATCTATTAAAGGCAGCCGAAATTGTCTTATATCATCACCTGACATTTATTGGACCCACAACAGGGATAATGGGAGTCTTCCATGGAGTTTGGTGGTTCTATGTTGCAGCAATCTCATTTGTCTTGTTTAAAGGAAATCCAGTCGGCATATATCTTCTCATATTCTTCACATATCTGTGTTCATTGCTGACTATTGCATACTTTCTCCACAAACAAGAAAAGTTTCTTGAAATATTCATTTTTTCCCTTCTCATTGCTCTATCCCCATACTTCATCTTCATTTCAATATTCGCCGCCAACAATGTGATGGCACCGCCAATGGTATTAGGCCTAATGGTAACCACCTATATACTCCTTACCCGAGCATCGAATAAGAAAACGGCTCTGCTCGCAGGTTTGACTGGTCTTTTTCTTGGTTTTGTAGCAGAGTTTGAATTTGCATTTGGCATCTTTATCATTCCCTCTTTTATCATCCTCTCACTCATCTATCCCTCTTTACGTGTAAAGATGTATCGACTAAATAGTCTACTTTTTTTTGCAGCGGGCCTCTTCACTGCGTTTATCCCCCGCATCCTTTTTGAATTTAAAAACGGATTTCACCAAACTCTCATTTTATTAAACTTTTTTGTCAAACCAAAACTCTATAACCCGAAGCCTTTCATAGATATTGTTCGCGACCGGACGGATCTTTTCATCCACTATTACCGGCAAATTTTTCCGAATGACTTCACTATGTATCTTTTTACTACCGTTTCTTTCGTTTTTCTTTTTTTAATAGTCCGGCACAAAGATAAAGAACGACTCAAAATAGTCTCTTTTTATGCGGTATTCACGCTTTTGCTTTTTATATTCTCATTGTTCTACAAAGATAATTTCTGGGGGAATTATTACGAAGGAATCCAATATATGTTCCTTATGGTGACAATCTCACTCTTTATGGGAGTTCCTAAGGAGATGAAAAGAATAGGTACAATTCTCAAAGGCGTAATTCTTTTTACTCTTATAATCTCCGGAGGAATAGTATTGAACCAGGCTATTCACTCTCCAGAGCCTCAGGACGGCTTAGTGATTCAGTCGCGAGTAGTCGGTGAGATCGAAAAACGAGAGAAAAATAAAGAATACTGTGTCAAAATCTACACACCTCCTGTTATTCCCTATACTTATAATTATCTGTTTCTGTATAACTCCATAAAAGGTAATCTGCCTGAACCGAAAACTGACTGGGTACAGGGAAAGTGCTGGTTTATTATCGAAAGTGACGATGTTGCAAAACGTCGCCAGGACTGGATTGAAGGCAATATCCCGTCAAATGCAATAGCGCGTGAAACATTTACCATTTATCGAGTCAATCTCTATCTCTATGAAAAACCTGCTCCATAAATTTCTTAAAAATAAGTCTGCGGTAACGTGGACAATAGTAGGCTCTATCTTATTTCTTGGATTATTGTTGCGTACTCTCAATTTGAATAATAATATGATTTTTGCCTACGATCAAGCACGGGATGCACAACGGGTTTATGCAATGATCCATAGCCACAACCTGAAAATAGTTGGTCCGGAGACGGATATTCCCGGAGTATTTAACGGCCCTCTCCTGTATTACTTCCTCCTGCCACTTGATTTTATTTCCAACTTTAATCCCAACGTTGTCGCCCTTGGCTTTATTCTGGTAAATCTGACAGGCGTATTTTTCCTTTATAGCCTCGGGACAACCCTTTTTAAAAACAAATATATTGGCTATATCGCGGCATTCTTATGGACTATTTCGTACGCTCAAGCTAATTTTGCTCGCTTCATCTCTAACGCCTCTCCAATGAGCATTGCCTCTCTCATATATTTTTGGGGATTTGCCAAATACTATTTTGACAATAAAAAGTGGGGGCTTATTGCCGCAGCTATAGGATATGCAATTGCAGTCCAAATGAACTTTTATCTCGTTTACCTCATTATCTTTTTCCCGCTTTTTGAGGTGATGTATCAGACAAAAAAACGAGCATATCGATGGTACACTTACGCCGTAGCAACCGGTGCAGTGCTACTTAGTTCATTTCTCATAGCAGAACTGAAATTCAAGTTCTCAGCCACACAGGCGATGCTTGCATACTTTGAACGACAAACAACTGCCTCGACAGTAATGGAAAACGTAGAACGATATATTGCGCGCATTGCAGATGCTTGGCACTATTCCTTTTTTTCGTTCAATCTTTTTATCGGCGTCCTCATTGGAATCGGCATTATTTCTACTGCAATCGCATTGCATAAGAGTAAAAAGCCGATAGTTTTTCTCCTCATCTGGTGCTTCTCCACTCTCCCTCTCTTCGGCTTTCACTCCGGAGTACTGAACGGAACTGTGATTAATAGCTCAATCTTTCCTGCCTTTACTCTCATGTATGCAGCGGGAATCTACGCTATCTGGCAACAGAGAAATTACCGAATTATTGCAGTTGGTATTCTAGTGGTGTTTTTTATTTCCAATCTTCAACTCATGGCCAAGGAGCGCTTCGCCAGTACTAAACTATTTGCACTTCAGCCACTCACATATAAAGTAGAGAAGGATCTTGTCGACTACACGTACCAGGCTTCTAATAAAAAACCATTTAGCATTTGTGCCGTTTCCAATCCCTTGTTTATCAACACCCTCTGGTCACAACTTTATATGACTTACGGTAAACAGCAATATAGATATACTCCTACGTGGGCGGGTCAAAAACAGTTTTTAAACGTGTCTTATCTCCCCTACGATATCAATCATGAAAAAATCCGCTATCTTATTTTAGAGCCAATGGGAGGAATTCCGGAGTTTGCGAAAAAAGTAACTATTTATGTAGAGGATAAGCATTCAAAACTCATTGAGGAAAAACAGTTCGGCGATCTCATTGTCCAAAAAAGACAACTTTTGGAACCTGGTGAAGAACCAAAAAGTTCACAAACGCTTACGCCCTATGAAATTGGGGATGTAATTCGAGTGTCTACAGGAGAGCCCCGATATTCATGTTATGTCAACTACTAAATCATTATCTATAACCGTCGTCATACATACTCGCAACGAGGAAAATCATATTGTTGCCTGTATTAAATCAGCACAAAACTTGTCCCCGAATATCGTGGTGATAGACATGGAGAGCACAGACAAAACGTGTAAACGAGCCAGTGAAGCTGGTGCAAAAGTCGTCACTACTTCGTTCTCTTATTATGTCGAGCCTGCTCGCGGCTTCGGCATTCAACAGGCAAAAACGCCGTGGGTGTTCATACTTGATGCAGATGAACGGATCAGTCCTGAGTTGGCGCAGGAAATACATAATCTCATAACACAAACCGATCACACCCATTTTAAAGTACCGCGCAAAAATATTTTTGGCACCAAGTGGCTCAAATATGGCGGGTGGAGCCCCGATTATCAACTTCGATTGATTAATACTGGAGCATTTCAAAGCTGGCCGGCAGCCATCCATTCTACCCCCCGAATCAATGGAACTATGGGTTACCTTAAGAATACCATTACTCACTTCTTCCATGGCAATTTTGAAAAAATGGTAGAAAAGACCATGATATTCGAAAACATTGAATCTGATCTGCTTTTCAAAGCGGGTAGGAAATCGAGCACCCTTATTTTTTTCCGAAAATTTGCCGGCGAACTATTCCGCCGTCTTATCAAGAATAAGGGCTATCGGGATGGAACGGTTGGTATAATGGAGAGTATTTATCAAGCGTATTCTAAAACGATTACCTATCTGTACTTGTATGAAAAGCAAACTAGCAGCTCTATATGATCCGTATCTCAACACGCTGGGTGGTGGCGAAAAACATCTCCTTTCGATTCTTCAGGTATTAGAACAACGCAACTACAAAATTCATATCTACTGGGATGAAAAGCTTACCCAAGCATTTCAGGAGAAACTCAATATTACGTTTCAAACAGCGCCTGTTTTCAAAGAGAATATTTTTCAGGAGCACGTCTCCGCTATCGAAAAACTAAAAATCCTTTCACAATATGATATTTTGATTTACGCCACTGATGGCAGTTATTTTTTCTCCACAGCTCATCATACTTATATTTTTGCTATGATTCCCAACCGGGCTCTCTACACGACTTCCCTCCTCAATAAAGCAAAACTCCTCAATGCCCGTTTTATTACCAACTCCCGGTATACTCAGGGAAAACTGCAGGAATGGAACATATCCTCTCAAGTTTTATACCCCTATCTGGATCGGGATATACTCAAAAAGCATACAACTCCGAAAGAACACATCATCCTTAATGTCGGCCGTTTTTTCCCCCAACTCCACAGCAAACGTCAAGATGTCGCTATCCGTGCATTTCAAAAACTTGTTCAGTCTCAAAAATACGCTGACTTTACCCTCATACTTGCCGGTGGTCTTTTGAAAGAGGATCAGGAATATTATGAGTCCCTCCAAACGCTAACCCAGGGGGACAAACGCATTATCTTTATGCCGAATATCACCCATGATGAATTGATAAAACTCTATCGTCGTTCGCTTATCTACTGGCATTGTGCTGGATACGGGGTCGATACAAAAATACATCCTGAAAATGTAGAACACCTAGGTATTACTCCACTGGAAGCAATGGCTTCCGGATGTATCACCTTCTGTTACAATGCAGGCGGTCCCCAAGAAACAATTGTCGATGGAGAGACAGGTTTTCTCTACAATAGCATTGATGAATTAATTGAAAAAACAGAGTACGTTCTGAAAATAAAAACTGCTAATGAAATTCGCACAAACGCCCATGAATTTGTTTCGCGTGCATTTTCTTACGAAGCGTTTACACAACAAGTTAATGCTATCATTGCTTAATCTATGAATATATCTGTCGTTATTCCCGTATATAAGAACACGGAGGAGCTTGTCAAAAATCTGAAGCATAATCTCCCGTTCTTAAAAGAGACAGAGGTAATTGTTGTAAATGATTTTCCTGACGTTTCTATTCAAAAAGACCTTGTCGATTTCCCTCAGATAATATTGATAGAGAATAAAATGAATCTCGGATTTGCCGGTGCAGTCAACACAGGCGTTGCCGAAGCGACTCACCCGTATGTGATGCTGCTTAACAGTGATGTCCGTCTCCGGGATTCATCTTATGTAAAAAGTATTTCGCATTTCAAGGAAGACAGTTCCCTTTTTGCCGTCAGTTTTGCACAGATCGAAAAAGATGGGAATATAGTCGGTCGAAACACTCTCTTCTGGAATCGCGGCTTCCTATCACATGCGGCAGTACCAGCTACTTCATCCGGTACAACCGGGTGGGCAGAAGGAGGCAGCTGTATGATAGATAAAAATAAATTTGAAATACTGCATGGGTTCGATACACTCTATGCGCCGTTTTACTGGGAAGACGTAGATCTTTCCTACCGAGCTTGGAAATCGAGATTTCGAGTCTATTTTGACCATACTATCAAGGTAGAACACCATCATGAATCAACTATTAGTAAATACTTTGACAAACAACGAGTTACTGCCACTGCTTATCGGAATCAATTCCTTTTTATCTGGAAAAATATTAACGATTTCTCTCTTCTTATTTCCCATCTCCTCTTGAGCCCAGTTCAATGCATAAGACTCGCACTCCACGGCGATTTCGGAATGATGAGAGGACACCTTGCTGCAATCAGATTACTTTCCAGTGCCCTTAGGCATCGTCATTCCTACCCTATTACCGATAGTACAGTTCTCAGTCTCTTCTATGAATAAACTAACTCTTAGCCTCCTCACCATAATAGCTTCACTATCATTGGTGCTCAATGTAGTGAAATTACAAACTGCTCCTCCTGGATTTAATGCGGACGAAGCTGCCTTCGGCTATAATGCGTACTCAATCAGCCAAACTGGTAAAGATGAGTACGGCGCCTTCCTGCCTCTCCGATTAAAATCGTTTGGGGATTATAAAATGCCTCTCTATTCCTATCTTAGTGTCCCGTTTATAAAAATAATGGGGTTGACTGAACTTTCAACACGGATGCTTAATATATTCTTGAGCTTTCTATTCCCAATCGCTGTATATTTTCTGGCAAAAGAGCTTTTTAAAAAACAGCCTGTAGCGCTTCTTTCGGCACTTTTAAGCGCCCTTTCTCTTGGACTTCATATCGTTTCTCGCCATGCTCACGAAGCCTATCTTGCCGCATTTTTTATCACTATAACAACTACTTTTTTCCTCCGTTTTTATAAACATGAACGCCAGCGCGATTTCATGATATTTCTAAGTACGCTTGGCTTATCACTTTTTGCCTATCAGTCAAGTCGCATTTTCGCCGTATTTTTTGTAATTGGTTTTTTGGTATTTGTCCTCCGAAAACGAGCCCATTTTCGACAACTTATTATACTTACCACTTTAGTTGCTCTTATTTTTTCCGTTGACCTTTTCTATAAACCGGAGCGATTGAAAAATCTTGTTTTTTACCGTTCTCCCGGGCTTGCAATGCAGATAGATGAACTACGCCGCGAAGGAGGAAATGGGATACTCTACAATAAAGCTCTCGTGGGAATTAAAAATGTCATTTCTCAACAGGTGAATTATTTTTCACCCCAATTTTTAGCCATTTCCGGAGATCAAAACGTTCGTTTTGGGTACACGGAAATGCCGCCATTGACGATTCTCGAATATCTTTTCTTTTTTGTAGGGTTGTATTATGTTTTTAAACTAAAAATACCTCATCGTCATCTTCTCGTTTTGCTTCTCTTCATTAGCCCTCTCACAAGTGCCTTAACTTGGGCTGAAACTTCACTTACCCGCTCGCTTTTTATACTTGTTCCCATTCTTTGTACAAGCGCGTTTGGTATCTATTCAGTTATTCGCGCCGGGAATAACCGCCGGACTATAGCTGTAGCATTATGTTTAATTACTGGCATAGAACTTTTGCTCATCATACTTAACTGGGATTTTTACCTTAATCACTATCCGCATCGCGCTTTACCTGCCCGCTCCTGGCAGCAAGGATACAAGGAACTGAGTCTCTATATTAAGCAAAGCTACTCCGAATACTCTCACTTTTATATTACTCGTGCTTACGGACAGCCCTATATATTTCTCCTGTTCTACCTCAACTATCCACCTTCTCAGTACCAATCACATGCCACACTTTCTCCCCCTGACCAGTATGGATTTGGTCAAGTTGATGGGTTTGATAAATTTGTATTTAATCTAGATCAGAAACTACACGCGTCATCCAGTGCAATCATTGCCTTTCCAGAGGATTTTCCGTCCGGCTTCAAACCATTGAAAAAAATACAAGCAGGTAATACCGATGTCTTTTGGATTACTGAAAACAATTAATACTATAAAAGAGGCGTTAGATGAAGAGGTAGATACTCAGGTTGTAAAGAGCATGAATGAGAATAGGTAAAGCAAGATTCTTACGAACTAAAAATAATGCCGATACAATAAGACTAAAAATAATGTCAGTCAACATGACTCTCAGCAAAAGAATACCAGTCATCTTCGGAGAGGTAAGTAGAATAGGTAAATGGAGAAAAGTGAATAATATACTTGAAAACAATACTGCAGAAACCCTATTTTTGGATTCTAAATAGAGTCGTTTCAATACAAATCCGCGTGACAGTATCTCCTCTGAGACACTTGTTGCCAAAGCGAGAATAGCAGCTCCCGAAACTGACATTACACTGAAAGTCTGTGCACTCGAAGGCAAGGCCGAACCAACCTTTAACCAGTTTGCCAAAAAAGTTACCGCAAAAAAAACGACACCGAAACCAAATGCGGAAGCGATATCGAGAGGAATTCCCTTCAGTTTTAGGTCAATTGCTTTAAAAAAATTTTGTTTCTCAACTAGTGAAATATAGTAGTAAATAGGGATAAGGAAAACGATCGGTTTCGCTACCAGTTCATCGAACCATAATGGAAGGGAAGTCTGGAAGGTTGCCCGATAAACACTCCAAACGATAAGTATTACTGCCCAGACATTGAGAGTTTTTTGAGTCGGTGAAACCGCTGATTTCATACTTGTCTTACTGTACACGTTTTCATAACCGGATTCAAGCAGAAACACCGCTCACCCTTCATTTACCAGCTCTTGCATCTTTACCTGCAGTTGAATTGCAATTTTATGAAGAACTTTAATCGTGGGATTTGCTTTGCCTTCCTCTATGCGGGCGAGGTATGTGCGATCAATGTGTGATAAAAAAGCGAGACCCTCCTGGGAGATGTTTTTCTTTTTTCGAACAGACGAAATATTTTTTCCCATCCGTCGATAAAAAAAATTACCTTTCATAGTGTCGTAAACTTCAATATTCATTCCTAAGTCTAAACGACACCAAATCCAAACTCAACAATTTTGATGTAAGAATTCAGTAAAAATAGAATTAATTATTCCAGGAAGTCTTTTAACTTTCTAGCGCGAGTGGGATGTTTTAATTTACGGATAGCCTTCGCTTCAATTTGACGAATACGTTCACGGGTCACCTTAAATTCTTTCCCTACTTCTTCAAGTGTCTTTGGCTTTCCATCTTCCAAACCGAATCGCATGATAAGTACTTTGCGCTCACGAGGAGAGAGTGTTTCCAGCACTTTTCCCAATGCGTCTTTCAACAGCTCCCGTGAAACCTTGTCGTACAAACTCGGCTGTGATTGGTCGGCCACGAACTGTTCAAGTGTAGCTTCTTTATCGTCACCTACCGGAGTGGAAAGTGATTTTGGCTGCTGAGAAATCTTCATAAGATTTTCTACTTCTTCTATCGATAATTCCATCTCTTTTGCAATTTCCTTTACTGTTGGCTCTTCGCCAAGCTTTTGAGTAAGTCTTCGCTGTGTCTTATAGAACCGGTTAATCTGGTCTACCATATGTACTGGAATACGAATCGTGCGCGACTGATCTGCAATGGCACGAGTAATCGCCTGTCTGATCCACCAGGTGGCATAGGTTGAGAATTTATATCCTCTTCGCCAATCATATTTTTCCACTCCACGGATAAGCCCTTTGTTTCCTTCCTGAATTAAATCAAGAAATGAGAGACGACGCCCAAGATATTTTTTCGCAATAGAAACAACTAGGCGAAGATTTGCTTTTATCAGTTTATCTTTTGCATCATTGTTGCCTTTCTCATATTTCTTCGCCAATTCCACCTCTTCCTCAAATGTTAAAAGAGGAGTGCGCCCTATCTCTTTTAAATATTTCTTAATCGGGTCGAGAGACTCGCCATGTTTAAAGCTTACTAACTGCTCTATCTCTTTTTCAATTTCCTCCGCTGATTTATTTGCATCGCTTTCTTCGCGGGTTGAAATAGTTTCAAAGATATCGATTCCTTTTTGGAATGCAGCATCAAAAAACTCATCTATCTCTTCTATATGTTTCTCAGGTTCAGCATAAACAACCAGAATATCGTCCTGTACCAAAAATCCATCTTCCTCTCCTTGTTTGAGAAGCTCTTTGTAACTTTTCGGGGTTTTGTGTTTCATACTCCAATTTTACACTGAAATGAGCGTTTTTTCTACTACTTTACGTGCGTTAGTAAGTCGCACCAGCTCAGCATCTTTTTGATCACTGCTA
Organism: Candidatus Roizmanbacteria bacterium; assembly: GCA_013334845.1. GTDB lineage: Bacteria > Patescibacteriota > Microgenomatia > UBA1406 > GWC2-37-13 > JAAXWV01. The sequence goes on from JAAXWV010000007.1 coordinate 10,081, forward strand.
TTAGGGCTCTCCTGAAGCTCAGAAATCTGCTTTTTTATCAGGCTCATTTTAAGTTGGTATAGGTCTTTCTGAAGCTGCAAATCATCTATATCAACCTCATCGAGTGGATACAGATAGAGCTCATCATAAACAGCTTTCAATTCTGCGGGTAACGACATAGTGAACTCTGATTCATCGTAGAGCGCATGATTGGCACGGTAGTCAAGCATTGATTGTATAAGCTTTCTATATGAAATCTGAGTCATATCTTTCAACTCAATGATTTTTGAAAACGCATCTAATGTCTTGTAGGGATTTTCCTGTTGAAATATCCTACTCATCACGTACAGCTCCTGTATACTATCTTTCGTTTTATTCACTTCACTGCTAGGAGACCTGTGGATAAAGGGTTTTGCTTTGGCCTTTTTCCGCTCCTGCCTGATAGTATAAAGGACACTGTCCTCACTTACTCCCAAGAGGGCTGAAAGTTTTTTAATGTAATGTGATTGAATAATAGGATTTCGGATGCGCGAAATATAAGGAAGTACTTCTTCTCCAATCTTTTTTTTGCCGTAAGCATCGTCAAGAGAATACTTTTTTTGTGCAGAGTTAAAAATGAAATCATAGATCGGCAACGGGTGAGCAACAGATTTTTTAAATTCCAATGTATTGGTCCGGACTGATTCATCGGGATCTTTACCGTTCTGAAACTGAATCACATGGATGTCAAAATCCATAAACTCAGCTTCCTGAATACCACGCTTAATTGCTTCGTCGCCCGCAGAGTCGGCATCGAGAGCCAGAGCAATGTTATTAGTAAAACGCTTAATCAGTTGCAGCTGTTCTTTTGTGACAGCAGATCCTTTTATTGACACGATGTTGCTGATGCCGTGCTGGAACGGCATAATCATGTCAAACTCACCTTCAACTAAAATGGCCATATTCTCATTGCGGATAGATTCCTTAGCAAGCTGGATACCAAACAAACTTTCTCGTTTATGATAAAGAGCTGTTTCAGGAGTGTTGACATATTTTGCCGACTGGTCGCCCTTATCTAAGATTCGTCCGGAAAACCCTATCACAACACCCCTAAGATCGCGTATCGGAAACATGAGCCTTCCCCGAAATCGATCATAATACCTGCCCTGGTCATTGTGCACCAACACACCAGCTTCGACCATTTCCACTTCGGTAAAATTTTTCTTTTTCAAAAATTTGAGAAGTGAGTCCCAAGAATCTACCGAGTATCCCAATTGAAATGTAGAGATGATTTTGTCATTGATGCCACGACCTCGTAAATATTCCAATGCTTTTGCTCCGTAAGGTGTCTTTTGGAGAATATATTCAAAATATTGAGCGCTCAGAGTGTTTATCTGAGCAATACGATCCTTTATATCAAGCCCCTTGTCCTGTGGGGCCAATCGATCACTACTGATACCGGCTCGTTCGGCAAGCTCTTTTAATGCTTCAAAAAATGTGCAATTCCCCCACTTCATCGCGAATTTAATGATGTCACCTCCATCGCCACAGGCTCCAAAACAATGCCATATTTGCCTTTCAGGCGACACGACAAATGAAGCACTTTTCTCGTGGTGAAATGGACAGTTGGCTTTATAATTCCGGCCAGCCTTTTTCAGAGAGATAAAACTTCCAATATACTGAACAATATCCAGATTCTTTTTAATGTCATCAATTACATCGTTCATGCTGAGACCATTTTAGCAGTCCAGCTATCAATTTTCCATCTTCCCACTGTTGTCCTTGCTTTATTTTTGGGTTTACTATTATAATGATGGTAATGCTGTATCTCTTTATTACCAGAAACCGAATCAAACTCCTTTCAGTCAAAAAAAACCTCATGGGACAGTATGAAAATGCCTTCTTTGAAAAAACCCTCCAGGTAGAGCTTTTGGAAAACGGCACCGTAGCTAATATAGATCTGGTTGCATCTGCTATTAAAGAAGCAGTTAACGCCGTTCCCCCATCCAAGGATAAAGAAGTTACCTTGATTCTTCCTCATGAATCGTTCAAATTTGTTCGAGCCGAAGTTCCTCCTGATATTGCACCGTCTGCCATGAATTCTTTTATTAAAGACAAAGCACGTTCCCAGCTCGGTATCGATATGGACAATGCTTATTTTGATTCACTTATTCAAGATGGTGCACAACAGAAGGAAGTTCTCTTATTTGCTCTTATACCCGATGCGGTGCAAAAGTGCAAAGAAGCCACTCACCTTTTAGGGCTTCAGATCGTGAATATCATCCCTGAATCGCTTTGCTATTTTAAGTTATTTGAGAAGACACTCCGCAAGGATAAAAAAGAACTCATTCTCTATGTAAATTATGAGAATGAAGAGGCGACCGGCTACCTATATGATTCATTTGGTCCGATGGAAAAAGTGAATTGGTTTGCCGGTAAAGTGAACACCACTCAACTGGAGTCGATTTTGAAAGAAAAAGCCGATGAGTTTGAGGGAGCAAATAAAAAATTACATCGCCTTATTATCTCAGGCGAGGCATCGGATTCGATTCGTCAGGATACTTTTACCAAAACAGTCGGCATCTGGACAAATCCATTAAAGCGGATTATTCCCCAGTTTTATCAGGATTACCTAAAACTTTTCATCCTGCCGGCTACACAAACCTTACCGCTCCTCAGCTACGATGCGTGTCTCGGTGGTTTTCTATTTACGCTGGAAAACCGTCAATTTTCTCTTTTCAAACGAAAATCTGTCAGCTTCAACCCAACTAAAAAATTTAGTGCCCCTCATATCAAGCTTCCACTCAAAGAAATTGCACTTTTTGCTTCTTCCTTTGTTTTATCTTTCTTACTTTTTATATTGGTAGCAAATCTTAATAAAGGAGCGGGAATTTTACCAAAAAATCTCATTTCACTTAACAAACCTACACCTACCGTCGCACCATCACCCATTCCAAGCCCAACTCCTTCACCGATGCCCACTATCACCAGATCAGATATCCGGATAAAAGTAGAAAACGGTTCGGGAACTGCCGGTAAGGCAGGAGTTGTCCGTGACTTTTTAAAAAGTAAGGGATATGAACAGATTCTGACTGCGAACGCGGATAATTTCGATTACAGCACTACCGTGATTCAAATCAAAAAATCTAAACAAGCTGATTTGGCTGCTATTAAAGATGATCTGAGTCCTAATGTAAGTACTCCAAAAGTAGAAGACCTGCCGGAATCCCAATCTGCCGATGTGGTAATCATCGTAGGTGCCGATTACAAGTAAATAGGCCCATTTTTCTTCCTCAATGAGGTAAAATATACCCTAATAGGACTATTAAACGACACAATTTATATGGAAAACAAAAAAGAAGAGCTTGAAGGAAAGCTAAGCAATATTATCGCCAAGATGAATCCTGAGGCAAAAAAAGAAGAAGTAAAACAACTGGAGGCACTTACTTACTCCCCGGATTTCTGGGCCGACACACAAAAGTCATCCGAAACAATGAAAAAGATCAATCAGCTGAAAAAGGAGATTGATGAGATTGAGATGATGCAATTACTCTTAGAGGAAAATGAAATAGAAGAAGCAGAAAAGCTTATTAACAGGTATGATATCCTCCTCTTTCTCTCCGGTCCCCATGATAGAGGAGATGCTATCTTCTCAATTCATGCAGGACAAGGCGGCACTGAGGCCATGGACTGGTCAGCAATGCTTCACCGCATGTATACCCGTTACTTTGAAAAAAAAGGCTGGCAATACGATGAGGTTGATATGGTTCCCGGAGAAGAAGCAGGAATAAAAAGTATCGTCATAAATGTCCATGGACCATTCGCTTACGGACTTCTCAAGAGCGAAGCTGGTGTACACCGGCTTGTCCGACAATCACCATTCAATGCGGACGGACTCCGCCAAACCTCGTTTGCACTCGTTGAAGTGCTTCCTATCATTGAAGACCAGCAAATCATCATAAAAGATGAAGATCTTGACTGGCAGTTCTATCGCGCAGGAGGTCATGGCGGTCAAAATGTAAACAAAGTGGCAACAGCCGTTCGACTCACCCATGTTCCCACGGGGATCGTTGTCTCGTGCCAGACTGAGCGATATCAGGGACAAAACCGGGAAAATGCCCTCAAGCTTCTCCGTTCAAAACTCTGGCTTGCAGAGGAAGAACGCAAACTGAACGCAATGGATTCGTTTAAAACAGACAAGATTGCTTCTTGGGGAAAACAGATTCGCTCATACGTGTTACACCCTTATAAACTTATCAAGGATCTCCGCACTGATTACGAAGAAACTCGAGTCGATCGAGTGCTCGATGGCGAGCTTGATAGCTTTATTGAAGCCTATCTAAAACGGTAAGAGAAACGGGTTGTTTTTTTATTTCATCCCTGCTATTCTGTTTACTGTATGGATACAAATAACACAGTAATTCACGGCTTCGACACAAAATCAACTGAGAATAACTTTCCTTTTCCACTCGTCTTGGTTATCGTTGTAGCCGCTATCATAATCGGAGGTCTCACAGGTGTATTTATCAAAACACTATCTCATAAAACTGATGATGTTGCTCAAACAGTAACCGGCCAAAAAATTAACACGGCTAAAACCGCTGGTATAGCCGATAAAAAAACATTTAAAGACAAAGCAGAAGGCACTCTCCGCGAGGGAGGCATTGACGGAGAAGGAACGTTCCATTTAGAGCGCCCCGGAGGCGACTCTCAGAATGTATACCTTACCTCATCTACTGTCGACCTGTCTAACTATATCGGGAAAAAAGTTCGAGTCTGGGGAGCTACTTTCAATGGACAAAAGGCAGGATGGCTTATGGATGTTGGACTGGTCGAAGTACTTCAGTAATTTAGCCTAAGTCTCATGATTGCATTTGATAAGGTAACTAAAAAATTCGCACTAGGAAATATCGCTTTAGACGATGTGTCTTTTGAGGTGCAAAAAAACGAGTTTGTTTTTCTCGTTGGTCCTTCAGGGGCCGGTAAAACTACAATTCTTCGATTGTTACTTCATCAGTTTCTCCCAACAAGCGGCTCAGTAACAGTTGATGAGGTAGACATTGGATCAAAAAAATTCCATAACGTGCAGGAACTCCGCCGACGAATTGGGGTAGTGTTTCAGGACTTTAAAATTCTCCCTGAGAAGAATCTTTTTGAAAATATTGCACTGGGGATGAGTGTCACTCATGCTCCCGTTTCTCAGATAAAAGATGAAGTATATAAGGCGCTTGAGCTTGTTAATCTTAAGGGGCGCGAACTTCTATTCCCCCTTCAGATGTCAGCCGGGGAGCTACAGCGTGTTGCAATAGCTCGTGCTATTATTGGCGATCGGGATATCCTATTAGCTGACGAGCCGACCGGCAACCTGGATCCAAAAACGACGTGGGAGATTATGCGCATTCTTAAAAAACTGGAGAAAAAGAAAACTATGCTAATTGCCACCCATAACACCGATATCGTTAATAGTTTGCGCAAGCGCGTTCTAGTAATCAGTAAGGGGAAGCTTGAACGGGATATACCGCGCGGAGGTTATGAGCTATGAGAGACATTTTCACCTCAATCAAACGCACTCCATACCAGTCACTCGCCGCATTCTTAGTGCTCTTTTTTACACTCCTCTTATCTACGGTACTTTTTATTGCTCTCAGATTCCTCAATGGACTAATAAAATATACAGAAACACTACCACAGGTAACCG
>JAAXWV010000176.1:0-2759 GCA_013334845.1 Candidatus Roizmanbacteria bacterium
TTGAAATTGCAGCGAGAGTATCGCTGCAATTTCAAAGAAAGAGTATCTCGATAAAATTACTCATATCTCCACGGGTGGAGGTGCAATGCTTGAATTCATAGAAAAAGGTACTCTACCTGGTATTGAGGCGCTGAAGAGATAATGAGTAGCTTGACTCTTGAAGGTAAATTAAGTATCGTATTTGTATGCGCATTGTATTAACTATTGTTGTCCTCTTTCTGCTATGTGGTTTGGGCTTAGCACATACAGTATTAGGAGTAACTACAGCCACGACATCGACAACCCGATCTGTACCAACTCCCACCACACAGATAGGAATCATTAAGGATGCTAAAAAGAAAGCATTAGTCTTGCAAATTAATGACGGTATTAATGAGGCGAGTAAACACTATTACGCGCTGTGTCGCAAACGACTTGAGTCATTAAAAATCATCTCTACTCAAATTAAAAAACGAGTTGATGCAATTAAGGGATATAACGCTTCTTCGATTTATACCCTCTTATCTGATGCGGAGCTAAATATAAAGCAGATCGAACAATCTATCACCACTCCTGATACCCCTTATTACTCTATCTCAATTAAAAGTGAAAGCACTCTTGCGTCTGAAGCGCGTACTACTCTAAACGGTCTTGTTACCGATATTACTCGTATGGACGCTCACTTCACTCTACTTAACAAAGAGCTCTCCAACTCACTTGCAGCTATAGAATCGTTAGAGCGAGTCGCCTCTAAAAGTTCCCCCACCCCTACCAAATGACAGACCCCCTTTCACCTCAACCTAATCAGCTAGTTCGCATTGGAATTATAGTATTTATCTTATTTATTCTATTCGATCTCTATCTGTTTGCGGTCGCAGTGAAGCAAAAAAAGACAAGCTCCATAAGTACAACGCCGACAACGCAAATAGTTCCAACTGTCGAAAAGGTGACACCAACCTTAGGCGCCAATCCGAATGGCTCTGATATGCAAAAAGTACTTGATGATACCAACGCAACAAGTATTGCACAGGAACTTCAAAACATTAATAAACAGATCGATGAACTACAAAAGAGTAAGTAGTTAGCGGATCACTTCAACGACCCGATCAACCGGCTGAGGAGATGTCACTGTCACAATTTCATGCGTTTGTCCTATAGAAGGAAGCTCTGATTTACCCACAACCATATTTCCGCTGAGCCAATAAATATCGAGATTAACAAGAGTATTTTTATTCCAGAAGGTACGAAACTCTTTTGTCGGGAACTCAAAAATCATACCGTCTGCTGCCTTTTTATCTCTCACAAACATAAGCCCATGCTCCCACTCAACTGGTGTTTTCGCTACAAGAAGTTTGAGCGGTTTTCCTTCAAGATTGAACGAAATAATGTTCTCCGTTTTGTGAGTTCCCGTCATTCGCACTATCACGCCGTAACCAGTAAATACGACAAAAACAAGAAGCAAGAAGATAAAGTATTTTTTGAGTCTGCTAAGCCGCATAGCTTTAGTATACCTAAATTACCGGAATTTCTATCCATTTTGTGCGCGAAGAGTGACCAGTCACGATCAGTATCGTTGATTTTGGCACATGAAAATAACGAGATAATATTTCAACAATAGCCTCATTTGCCTGTCCTTTTACCGGCGCTGCATGAATATACACAATATAATTGTGTTCTGAAATCATTTCCACTTTCTCGATCGACGCCCTCAACTTTACCTGTACCTGAATTTTCATATCAGGTAAGTTCATGAACGGATAAAGCGGCTTGCTCTTTCCTCTCGTGCTGGAATACCTTCCAATAAAGCCAGGTCGTTATCAATTGTGGAACCTGCCCTATAAGTAGAGCTGCAGTAGGTGAAATCTTATCCGCTAACAATCCGAGACAGAAGGCAAATAATCCATAGCCGATACTACCAAGGAATGAGTTCAGTGATCCCATCGTTGCCCGTTGTTCATGAGTAAATTCCCGATGCAGGAGAGTACTTTTTGAGATAGTGAGAGCTCCATACACTGCACCAGTTGAAGAAAGCAGTGCAGGCGAAATTATCGTCGGAAAACCATATGCTAGGATTGATGCCACTCGATTATAAGCATTAGACATCATCATGAGTTTGCTGGCACCAAATTTTTTTATCAGTTTTCCACTGAAATGAAAACTTACAGTCGCCAGTGCAGAGTTTACCGTTCTTCCAATTCCTATTGCCCAGATGGGCCAAACGGCTGATATAAATATTGCTTGAAAGTCAAACATTGCCTCACCTACCGCATATGAGATCATGGAAGCAGTGCTGATAGTGCGAAGTTTTTTGTTCTTCATAAACAGAGTGAATGCAATCTTCACATGGGTGAATGTTGCCGAGGTTTTTTCAAATGCCTTTGGTTCATAAAGGAAAAAGCCAAGAAAAAAACATATGATTTGAGGAAGTACAGAAATCCACATAATGAGGGCGAATGACCACCCGACGAATACACTTCCAATAAGGGCTGAAACACCCAAAGCTGCCTGCGACATCGCGGTCACTTTTCCTAAAAAGTCGCTAAATTCCTTATCCTGTTGTTTTTCATACAAGGTGTCGTGCAAAAGTGCATCGTTATTGCCACTGTAAAAAGACCGGGAAAGTCCTTCCAGTATCGCTCCAACTACCAAGATCCAGTATGCGTGCCCGATTGCATAAAAGACAGAGTATAAAACCGCCGATAACCCGCCCAATCGCGCGTATACCCGCATATGCCGCCCCAAGAAAGACAAAACCGCTAAATCAAAAGACAAATACTCAG
>JAAXWV010000176.1:2769-3727 GCA_013334845.1 Candidatus Roizmanbacteria bacterium
CCGCCGATAACCCGCCCAGGATCAATGTACCTTTGCGCCCCAACCGGTCGGACAAAATGCCAGTGGGCAGCTCAAAAAAAGCCGAAGAAACCATTGCAATAGAAAAGATACTCATCCCCAGTGCAAATGAACCTGTGATATGAGAAAAATAGACAATAGCCACAGGCGCATACAGTTTGAAGTCGGTGAAAAACGTATGCCAGGTAAGAATACGGATATTGCGATTCATAGATGTTGTGGTGAACGATTGTTTCATTATACAGTTTCTTTAAAGAAGAGTGTTGTCATTTCGTAAGTTTCGACACGCTCATTTTTTCAATCTTTTCCTTTGCATTTACCTGTGCGTTCATAAAGAATATTTCTTTCCCCTCAACGACATCGGTAAAACAGTAATGAAGATCATCAACTAGCTCTATCTCATTGTTCAGAACTTCTTCTTTGGTAAGCCACATAAAGGTTCCTTCGTCAGTTTTCATACCAACCGGAACTTTCATCGAATCAACTTTCATTTTGAAAAATGCCATTACCCAATTTTCCTGATATCCGCCCTCGAGTTTTACCATTCCACAGAACTCAATGTCTTCAGGAGCTACCTGATAACCGGTCTCCTCTTCTGTTTCCCGAATAGCCGCTTCAAGATAGTTCTCTCCGGGTTCGACCCGCCCCCCTACTCCGTTAAGTTTGTTGGGATCAATCATTTTCCCCGCCCTCCGATGGACAAATAAGTACTCGTCTCCGTGATATAAAAAGCACGTCACCGACGTCTGAACTTTACGAATGTATTTTTCGTCTGTCATGAGAGGAAGTATAGCATGAAAGTGAATAAAGAATATTTGATGGCAATATTTCTTATCAAACCGAAATGATAATGTCATAGGTATACCGAAATGAAAATGTCATACCCGCGCCAAGAATTCAAGTAATCTTGAAGACTATGCAGCAAAGAAAAATGAGCACA
>JAAXWV010000177.1 GCA_013334845.1 Candidatus Roizmanbacteria bacterium
TCCCGAATTCAAGAAAAAGGTCATAAAAGTTACTCCACTTCAGCGCAATACTTTCAAGAGAAAATTTGAAAAGTTCCTCGATATCACCATTAAGCACAAGGCTATATTTTTCCGGAAGATAATAATTCTCAAACATGGTTTTGACCAGCTCTGAATTTTGGCAGAATTCATCGAGTCGGCTACCATTTCCCATATGCAGGTCACTGAGTATAAGAACCTTCGACGAATGATCAAGAGTAACCGACTTCGCTGTCTGAAGCAAGCGGTCAAGATGGGGATATTTTTTTATATGGGGGGTCATGGCATCAAATCATTACTAAAGCCGAACTCCCGAGTATACAATCCAGACATTAACCCCGATTTTTGTTTGTCTCCTTGCAGCACAGAATTAACACACAATCTGATCTCATATCCTCTTGAACACATCCTGTATCTATAGCGCCTCATTCCTTACCTCTTCCATGGCTGAGGCAGCTTTTGTTAACCTCTTCCCGACAGGGAGCATCCAACGCATCAAACATCAATAAAAACCACGGTTCATACGACAATATTCAGCTTCATCAATGCACGCGTTTTCTAACAGCTCATTGCTTTATGGTGATTGACTTGATTAAGGAGGTCGACCCAAAGCTGTCACTGAATCCATAGACATTAACATTAACTAACCCGCTTTTATGGAGATGAATTGTTGCCCATACGTAGGCTCTGTCTGTTTTCGGGTTAAATGTCAAACCATCGGTAATATCCGCGAAGCATCTTTCAAAAACTCCTTTCAACTATTTTCAAAACATAAATTAATCTCTTTTTTATTAAGAAATTGTAAATTTATGTTACCAGAAAATTTTGCTTAATTGATAATTTTTTGCTACGAATACGTAAAATGTATATCAAAAAATAGGATAATAAATTTTAATATTATTCTTTATTTTGAGTCATTCCTCATACTGATCAATACATATAAGCGATCAAAAACAACTCACTCCGTTATTTCAAATTATTTTCGTATACCTGTTGCGAGTCGTGCCTTGTTTTACTATGGAATCAATTTCTGATGAGTGCTTATGCCCTCATATTTTTTTTAAGAAATCCAGCTTGATTTATAAAGCCACTATTCCGCCGCCTGCACTTCTAAAGTATTGATGCAATAATTTTCCAATGAAATCGAAAATTTCTCTGTTTCTGATGATGTTGTTTTTCATTTCTGCTTCACCGTCTCATGCTGTAAAGCCCTTTCGCGAGCATACGGGCTTCATCGAATCAATAGAAGTGCGCTCCATTCAGGCGCAAACGAAGTTTGAAGTAGGTACAATCATGAATTACGCAAGGTTCCTGCTGATCGGAAAAACAAGATGATGAAACCTCTTCTACAGCTTGTCGATGTTCACCGCACATACCAGATCGGTGAAAGCACCGTAAATGCCCTGCGCGGTGTCTCCCTGACCATAGAACGGGGTGAATTTGTTGCCATCATGGGAGCCTCGGGATCAGGCAAATCTTCATTGCTTCATATTCTGGGACTGCTCGACAATCCCGACAAGGGTACGTTCATGATTTTGGGCAATAATGTGAGCGAAATGAGGGAGGATGAGCAGGCCGGGTTGCGCAATAATGTTGCTGGATTTGTCTTTCAGCAGTTTCATCTGCTCAAGCGTATGAGCATTGTTGACAATGTACGGCTGCCACACATCTACAGTGGCCTGAAAGGCGATTTTCGTCAAGAAGCGACCGATCGGCTGAAGCTGGTAGGACTTGAACAACGGATCGACCATACGCCAAATCAGCTTTCAGGCGGAGAGCAGCAGCGAGTGGCTATAGCTCGGGCGCTGATCCGCGATCCGCTCATCATCTTTGCTGACGAGCCGACCGGTAACCTCGATTCAAAAAACTCTGCCGAGATCATGAGGATTCTCAAAGGGCTTCATGATGAGGGAAAAACCATCATCATGGTCACGCATGAAAATGAAATTGCTGCGTATGCCAGCCGGGTCATTATCATGAAAGACGGTCTCATGGTATCCGATGAACGCAACAGAGGAATGTCTCCCTCCGTGGAAGTTGGACGAGAGAGCATATTTGAGATGCATGATTCCAGAAACGGTTCGTTATGGCAGGATGGCCGGTTTACCGGATTTATGGCACAGGCTTTTCAGTCCATTTTTGCCAACAAAATGCGCTCCATTCTCTCCGTACTCGGAATTCTTGTCGGGGTTGCCTCGGTAATTGCCATGATGGCGCTCGGAGCAGGTGCGCAGGCAGCCATGCAGGAAGATCTAAAATCGATGGGTTCGAATATGCTCTCGATCAGGGCTGGATCGGCAAAAATCAGGGGTGCCTCGCAGGGAGCTGGCGCTGTTGCTCGCTTTACATTTAAGGATGTAGAAGAAATTGCTTCGCTCGGTAAGCTGGTTAAAAATGCCACAGGAGTGGTCAACGGTGCCGGAAGCATGGTTTATGGCAACAAAAACTGGAGATCTAATCTTACTGGGGTGGGATTCGATTACGGTACCATGCGTGCGTCCATTCCCTCCGTTGGGCGTTGGTTTACCCCTGAAGAAATTCAGACGCGTGAAAAGTCGGCCATTATCGGCGTGACGGTTGTCAAGGAGCTTTTTGGGGATAGTAATCCGCTTGGAAAGACCATCAAGATCAACCGAATTAATTTCAAGATTATCGGCATATCCCCGGCAAAAGGGTTTTCCGGGCAGCATGACGATGATGACGTGGTGATTATTCCGGTAACCACAGCCATGTACCGCGTGCTTGGCAAGGATTATCTCAGCGGAATCTTTGTCGAGGTCGCTTCGCCCAGCCTGGTTGATCAAGCCAAAACCACGATCAGCGAGCTGATTCGCAGACGGCATCGGTTGAAAGAGGATGACGATACCTTCAATATCAGGGATATGACCGAAATCCAGAAGATGCTGAAGAGTACAACAGAAACCATGAGCCTGCTGCTCGGCTCTATTGCGGCCATCTCACTGTTGGTAGGAGGAATCGGTATCATGAATATTATGCTTGTTTCTGTAACCGAAAGAACCAGGGAGATTGGTTTGCGCAAGGCTATCGGGGCGAGAAATAGCGACATCATGCTCCAATTTCTTGTCGAGTCGGTAGGCATGACTATCAGTGGAGGCATCATCGGGGTTCTTGCCGGTATCGGTATCTCGCTGATTCTCGCTATTTTTGCTGGCTGGGCAGTAAAAACCTCCCTTGTTTCGGTTCTGCTTGCAACGGCCTTTTCAGCACTGACCGGCATCTTTTTTGGCCTTTGGCCTGCCAGAAAAGCTGCATCACTCAAACCGGTGGAAGCCCTCCGCTATGAGTAAGAAAACCTTGTTCGGTTAGCCCACACGCATCAAAGCCAAGAGCATACCTTAAAGCGGAACGTCGTGCCTGGAGCTTTCTGCCAACAATAACTCCACAGCGAAACAGAAACATCAAGAATGTTTTCCATTTCTGTAACACAAAGAAGCTGGATTATATGCAAGGTAAAGTTTATATAAACAGTAACGTCAAAAACTCTTTTATCGAAAAGTGAAAACCAAAACGAACGATGAACAACGCTAAACCCTATAAGATCATCATAGAGTGGAGGGGTGAGGAAGATTTTAATTTCAGTTGTGATTATGCTCCTCATGATGTAGAACAAACCGGTAATAATCTTCATATCAGCGAGACCAGAACATTTCCCATTATGGCACAGGCCATGGGCAATGTC
>JAAXWV010000178.1 GCA_013334845.1 Candidatus Roizmanbacteria bacterium
CCTTTCCCCAATAATCTTCTATCTGTGGATGTACTTCGGGATCTCCGTATACCTCTGAAGTAGAGGCTTGTATTATTTTTGCTTTGACTCGTTTTCCGTCATGCGCGCCTTGACGATTTGCTCAATCAAGCCACCTTTAAAGATCTGGAAATTCCGTTTATTGCGGTTGCAACTGATTATCATAGTGGCGACACCGTTTCTCTTCAGACGGGAAATATTGCTAAAGCGCTCCGTGCCAGCATCTCTGTTCCCGCTTTTCTCCAGCCAGTCGAATATCATAATCGACTCCTCGCGGACGGCGGTCTGTCCGACCCGGTTCCTGCAGATATTGTCAGGCAGATGGGAGTAGATATTGTTATAGCTATCAATCTCGATATGGTGCCTCCAGAAACTGAGCATATCACAATCCCTTCCATTCATGTAGTACCTGCGCATGCAATAGATATTTTGCAGCATCATCTGGCTCTCCGATCGGTCAAATCGGCTGATGTAGTTATTGCACCCGACGTTGCCCATATCGGCTGGGTCGGTTGGGATCATTTTTTCAACCAAACTAAAACCCAAAAATTGATCGCAACTGGAGAAGAAGCGACTCTTGCTGCAATTCCGCAAATTAAAGAAATAATTACTCTAAAGAAAAAAGGGCAGCCACTACTGAGACGTGTATTAAATATCTTTCATTAAGCCGAGATCGCCAGCTTATATCCATATCCGTGGACTGTCTTGATAAGTTTTGTCCGAAAAGGTTTGTCGAGTTTTGTCCGCAGGTAGTAAATATGGACATCGATTGTATTGTCATAGAGATCCCACCCCTCATTCCATACATTAGTAATAAACATATCGCGACTTATCACCTTATTACAATTGCGTACCAGATATTCGAGAATTGCAAACTCTTTACGACGTAATTTCAGAAGTTTCCCTTTCCGCCAGGCTTCCTTTGTATCGAGATTCAGAGTAAGTTCACCGCACGTGAGAACATTACCTGTGGCTGCGCCACCACTACGGCGCAGCAGCGCACGTACGCGTGAATACAATTCTGCCAACTCAAACGGTTTGGTAAGATAATCATCTACCCCCTCTTCAAATGCTTTAATTTTAGCATTGAGAGCGACTTCGCCAGTAAGGACCAAAATAGGGATTTGCGCGTCTTCTTTTCTCAGCTTATTACATATAAGCATCCCATTCATATCAGGCAGCTTTAAGTCAATGACGACAAGTGCGTATCTGCAATGACGAAGTTTTTCTAATGCTTCTGCTCCGGTGAAAGCCATATCGACGATATACTCAGTCTGTAGAGACTGTTGTATTAATTTCGCCAACCCCTTGTTGTCTTCAATCATCAAAATTCTCTGCATATAGAAAAGCTTCTATGTATAACTTAATTAAAAATTTATTAAAAATACATTAACTATTGATGAGTTAATCGCCTCAGCTTCATAATATATCTCAAATGAGATAAAATAAAGCATGAAGCGCGTTTTACTCTTTTTTGCTGCTATTATCGTAGGAGCTGCCACGGTAATTGTTCTGTGGAGATTGCTTCCCTTTCACCTCCCAGCGCATCAGACTACAAAACCGGCATTAAATACGTCGCTTCCGCTCTCTATCGCTACGCCACCCTCTTCTTCACTGGCGGGAACTATTGTATCGCATACTGGCACAATTAACTGGACATCGCGAGTTGGTACAACTTCCACGCTTTTGACTAAATCAGTCCTTTGGCAGGGTGAAGATGTGGAAACGGGTTCAGATAGTACTCTTCAGGTAGTATTTCCCGGTGATGAATACATTGAAATGACTGGCAACTCTGTAATCAATCTTATTCAAGCACTGGCTGCTAACATTGTGGTGATTCAAAAAAAAGGGAGTGTAACCTATACTGCTTCCGGCTCAACGCCTCTATCAGTTCGGAGTTTTCACCTGCTTTTACAACTGTCAAAAGGTAAGATGACTGTCTTCACTGACGATGAAAATTCTCAGGTTACCGTAAAGATGCTGTCCGGAAGCGGAGAAATGGCATTCAACAATAAAAATAATGTTACGCAACGTTTAACTATTAGTGGATTGGGTATATATGATGACGAAGCTCGAACTTTTGTAAAACGTTGAATTATTTTCGATATGTTTGAATTGGTTTCAAGATATCATGACCTTCATATCCCAGAGCCCATAGTGCGACGCCGCTCAGATGCTCATGACTTGCAAACGAGACCTTTGCTTCTAATCCTTCTTTTTCCGGATAAAAAATCTGATGATATGAGCCTGTGTCCTCATCTTCATAGATAAGGTACCGTTCTTTTGCTTCTGGTTCCTGACGCACGCTGCAGGTTGTGCACGTTTTCAGTAACTCTTCCACTCGTTTGTTAGTGGCCACGATCCCGGTGCCTGGAATGACGGCTGACCGTGCAGTATTTCCAATTGTCTCCCACTCATAGCCATACAGGGGAATACCCATAACGATCTTCTCAATCGGAAGAATTGTTTCGGCCTCGTGAATTGCCTGAATAGTATCGAATTCTGATATAGTACCGCCTCCTCCCAATGGTGCTACCGGCCCCGTTACATAGGAGCCTTGATAGTGGTAGTCATAGGTCATAAACACTACCGTGTCCACATATGGTGCGATTGCTTTGACATCAATGAGATAATTCTTGACGAGTACAATCGGGCTTACGTCGATGGTGAGCGTTCCCGCTTTTTGGGCATCAAGCCCCCGTTTTACTTCAGCTACGAATTGGGTAAAATGCAGCCGCGCTTCTTGGGAAGCCTCTGTAGTACTTTCGATATCGAGATTCAAGTCTTTAAAGCCATATTGTTTCATAACAGGAACGACTTCATCTAATAAATTACGGGCATGAACAACCGGATCATTGATGAGTTCACCGATTGAATCATTAACTCCGTTAAATGCAACGAGTGAAAGTGTCTCTCCTTTTGCTTTGGCCTTTGACAAAAGTCCATCTAGTTTTCCTGTTGCAAGCAGATGCCACCCCAAATTAGCCTCCCGCTCGTTATTCATCTTGACTATCTTGCCATCGGAGCCGACAGTTACTCCGAAATAGGCAAGAGTAGTCAAATAAGGAGAATAATCTGTGGTTGCTGAATCAACCAGCCAATAGGGAAGGAATCCAATGACCTGATATTCTGACGTCTGAAATTGGGAAAGGGGGGAAATATACTGGTTGTTTGTTACGAAAAGTGGCATAAGTTGATAGGCAAGGCCGAGCAAAATCCCAATAACTAAACCGAAGATAGTAGTGGCAGTGGCGCGTATCACAGTATATTTTACCATTAGTGATATGATTGAAACTATGCAGCATCCAAAACCGACAAAACAAGAACTCACCGAAGCAATCTATAAAACTGTTCCTGATCTGATTAAGCCGAATCTGAAGATGCTCTTTGTCGGAATTAATCCTGGCCTCTATACTGCCGCCATCGGGCACCACTTCGGACGCCCGGGAAACCGGTTTTGGCCGGCCCTCTTTGCTGCCGGCTTCACCCCCCACCTCTTCTCTCCCTATGATTCTGCGAGACTTCTCGATCTGGGATTTGGCATTACCAATATGGTAAAGCGGACAACACTGAGAGCCGATGAACTCACGCGTGAGGAATTGGTTACGGGAGGAAAAGATCTTGTTGAGACAATTAAAAATTACACTCCGCAAATGGTGGCAATTTTGGGAATTGATAGTTATAGAAAAGCTTTT
>JAAXWV010000179.1 GCA_013334845.1 Candidatus Roizmanbacteria bacterium
CGCTCTTGAGAACGCAGCATCGGTTGCCAGTATTCTTTTGACCACCGAAGCAGCAATTACCGACATCAAGGAAGAGAAATCCGACATGCCGGCAATGCCTCCTGGCGGAATGGGTGGAATGGGCGGCATGTATTAATTTCGGCGCCTCCATACTCTTTAAAAAAAGCCAGCCTTCGGGTTGGCTTTTTTTTGTGATTGACGGTTATTATTGACTATTATAAAGTCTTTATTAGAGTCGATTCAGGAGGTTGCCTCATGAAATACAGTACTTCGATCAAGCCCATCAGCTTTTTGAAAACTCACGCTTCGGAGGTTATTCGGGAGGTTTCAGCCAATCGGGGAACCATGATTATCACGCATAACGGTGAAGCAAAGGTGATTGTGCAGGATGTCCATCTCTATGAAGAGACGCAGGAAAGCCTCGCTTTGCTGAAAATACTGGCGCAAAGTTCGCAGAGTATTGAGCAGGGAAGGTACAAGCCAGCCAGCCAGTCATTTGCATTGATCCGCCAGCAGATTGCAAAACAGCAGGAGTTATGAACTATGATGTTTTCATGAGTGAGGATGCGGAGGCCGATATTTTGGATATCTGGAAGTATGTTGCCCATCAAGATTCGGTTGAACGAGCAAATAGCCTTATCGATGCGCTGCAGGAAGCTTGTCTGAGTCTCTGCCGTTTTCCTGATCGGGGACATTGCCCACCTGAACTTCAGAGAGTCTATGTTCTGGAGTATCGTGAACTTCATTACAAGCCGTATCGGATTATTTACCGGATTCTGGATCGCAAGGGTTTTATTCACGGTGTTCTTGATGGCAGAAGAAATCTTCAGGATCTTCTTCTCGAACGCTTGATTCGTTGGCCGGAATAGAAGGATGTTTTCATTTCCACAGAATAATGCCTATACTTCTACCACAAATGTAGTCAAATCAAATGAGAGGTAGTAGGATGTTGGTAAGCACTTCAATAAGGATTAACAAGGATCTTTACGATCAGGCCAGAGAAGATGCCATACTGGAGCATCGTTCTATTTCCGGGCAGATCGAGTTTTGGGCACGGGTGGGACGGGCGGCGCTTGATAACCCTGATTTACCGGTCAGTTTTGTTGCAGAGTCGTTGGCATCACTGGCCGAACCGAGGGAGCACTCTACACCTTTTGTGCCCCGGAGTGTCAAACAATGACGTGGTCAGTCCGGCAAACCCGCCGATTTGCCCGACAATACAAAAAGCTTCACGACAATACCGCTGTTGATGTGGACAGTGCTGTTGAGAAGGTACGGCAAAGCCCTGAAGCCGGAGAGCGAAAGAAAGGTGATCTGGCGGCATTGTACGTCTACAAGTTTCGCAGCTCAGGCCAGTTGTACTTGCTCGGCTATTCGCTCGATGAGAGTGTTTGGCTGATCTACCTTGATGCTGTCGGGCCTCATGAAAACTTTTATAGGGATTTGAAGCGATGATAGTTATTGTTCGATGTTACTGCTGAAAAGGCTAACTCGTCAGTATGTTATTTTTGTTTAAAAATTGATTAAAATATTATAATATTTTTAGTTAAAAGTGTTTTTTCATCTATCAATTAATGGAAGATACATATCATAATCAATTTCAGGAGTGCATTACTGAGGTGTATCGTTCTCACCCTAATTTTTACGATCACCGAAAATCTTTTCCTTGGCTTACAGGTTCTTTAGGTGATCCAAATTCGCGAATCTGGTTTGTTGGTGAAAACCCAAGCCTTGGCCAAGTTGAGCGTTTTTCAGATCAGCACGGTGACCATATTACAGAAGAAGCCCAATGGTCTGGAAGTCGAGGTGATAAGCTTTTCAGATCTATGCTTGTTAAATATAGTTTTAAGCAGGCTCCTGCAGAATCACACGGTGGTTGGAATTGTTACATTACTAATGCTATCAAGGAAGCTGATTATGCCCAACGTTGGAGAGGATCTCCAATGGAAAGACGGCGTAATGCTGCACGTGTTTGGGCTCCTGTTCTCAAGTGGGAACTCGAGAATTCTCGTCCACTAATGGTTGTCGCTCTTGGAAAAACGGTTCGAGAAACGTTAACGTATTTGGTACAATACGGTTTGGTTTTTCCGAATATCGTGACCGTTCAGCATTATTCTTATGTGGCTCTTCGGCCACGAGGAAAACAAGGACCGATGCACCCTGAAAGGGTAAAAGAATATGATGATGAGTTTGCTGAAGTTTTTAAGATGTTTAATGCTATAAAAGCAAGAAATGAAAATGTGTAATGATGTGAAAGCTGACGATGAAAAGTCCATACTCGCATTTACAACAGCACTTGATGCGAGAAAATTGGAACTTGAGCTGTTTTGGAAGAGGTCATTATTTTTTTTTGGGATTTATATCTTCTGCGTTCATTGGGTATGCCTCACTACATAACGATCATTCTAATATTGCCATATTGGTTGCAAACTTTGGTTTAGTATGCTCGTTTGCATGGTCGTTTAGCAATCGTGGTAGTAAATTTTGGTATGAGTCATGGGAAGAAAAAGTTAAGAAACTTGAGTTACAAGTCACAGGAGAGTCAAATTTTACCACAATTGAGAATTTCCTGACCGACAAAAAACTCTTAAGGCGTTTGTGGGGAAGAAAAAGATTTTCTGTTAGCAGAATTGCAATAGCACTGAGTGACTATACTGTTGCTATCTGGTTTATTATTATACTTATCGAGTTAAATCAAATCTTATGTATTTTCGAGGTTAAAAAAATTTCAGCTATCATTCTCTCTGTAATCTCTGTATGCTCGGTCATTTAGTGCGTATTGGTGTATTCTTTTTGTGATTCCTCTAAAGATTTAGGGATAAGTTTATAGCTTTTTCATGAAAAACGATGAAAAACTACACTGCTCATTCAATCCAACATTTCTTCTCAATCATGTTCTATCGAGTATCTCTTCATATCAATAGAAATTAATTGATGAATGATTTGATATCCTGTTTAGTGAATTTTTTAAACTTTTATGTCAACAACACAACCAAAAGCAGTAGTTCTTCTCAGCGGAGGGATGGACAGCCTTGTTACCACGGCTATGGCCCATGCCGAGGGCTTTGAGCTTGCAGCCATGCATGTCAACTACGGGCAGCGTACGTGGCAGAAGGAGCTTGAATCATTCCGCTCTATCTGTATCTACTACCATATCGAACAGTGTCTTGAAGTCAATGCTGATTTTCTCGCTCAAATAGGCGGCTCTTCCTTGACCGACTACTCCATGCCTGTGGGCGGCGCTGATCTTCAGGGCTCTTCCATTCCCACCAGTTATGTGCCATTCCGCAATGCCGGTTTTCTCTCGATGGCCGTCAGTTGGTCGGAAGTCATTGGCGCCAGTAAAATATGTATCGGTGCGGTCGAGGAGGACTCCTCCGGCTATCCTGACTGCCGAAAAGTGTTCTATGATGCTTTCAATACTGTTATCGCACTCGGAACGAAACCCGAGACCGATATTGCAATCCTTACTCCGCTCATTGAGATGCAGAAGTCGGAAATTGTCTGTAAAGGTATTGAACTCCGGGTGCCGTTTGAATTGAGCTGGTCATGTTATAAAAGTGAAGGGAAGGCTTGTGGTGTCTGCGACAGTTGCGCTCGCCGCCTTCGAGCGTTCAGCAATGCGGGTCTGCGCGATCCGATTGATTATGAAGAGCGTCCGCTGTATATTTAAACCGTTTCAGCAAG
>JAAXWV010000180.1:0-1162 GCA_013334845.1 Candidatus Roizmanbacteria bacterium
CAACAGAGCAGTAATTTGTATCTGAGTAATCAATAGCGAAACACAGTGGATTATCGGTGATCGTCTGACCTTCGATAGGCTCGGAAATTGAGATAGGACCAATTCGTTTTTGGCACACTTGAGAAGTTGCACTCACTATGCTGGTGGGTATGCCTTGATTTTGTGTTAGATATTTATCTGATACATTAATTATTTGTGGCGTAGGAGTTACCGTAGGCTTCACATCCTTTTTTGTTAAGTTATTGACGTTGATAATGATCGCAGTGACTAATACCGGAATACTTAACACCGCCGTAATATACTCAAGATGAATTTTTTTAATCGTGAAAGCTTTTATTTTTTTGACAATTTTAGCTACTTTTGCCTTTAGAACCTGCAGATCCATAAGCTATCATTTTACCAAATTAATAAGAGAAAAATTAAGGCAAAATCTACCTATGCAACCATGGTAATCTAATAGGTCTATACTGGTACTCGAAAGTGCGATTTCGAGAAAAGAACAACGTAAAGCTCACATTTTTTGCTTCGAGGTATTTAACTTGAAATATGACTGACTAGTCAGTATAATATGGGTATGAAATGGCTCATAGAAAAGATTAAAAATAATCCACTTCTGTTGGCTAGCATATTAGGCACAATTATCATTCCGCTTATTTATGGTGGACTCTACTTGTGGGCTTTTTGGGATCCATACACTGGTATGAAGAATGCAAAAGTAGCCGTAGTCAACTTAGATAGTGGAGCACAGAAAGACGATAAATCGTATCATTTCGGAGAAAAAGTAATAGAAAAGCTAAGGGACGACACAAACCTATCATGGCAGTTTGTCTCAAAAGCTGATGCAGAAACAGGTATGAACAAAAATGCTTACTATGCTACTCTTACTATTCCTGAAAACTTCAGTAAAAACCTCATAAGTGTCGATTCTGATAATCCAAAACAAGCACAATTCGAACTAACTATACGCGACACAAACAGTTATTTCGCAAGTAAGTTTACAAAAACTGCAGTAAACGAGCTTGCCCGCAAACTTCGGAAAGAGGTTGAAAAAGAGTACTTTGATAATCTGTATGTTAATTTTCGTACCGTTGGTGACGGATTAAAAGATGGCTCTGAAGGGGCTTGGAAGCTGACCAATGGATTATCCGATGCAAAAGAAGGC
>JAAXWV010000180.1:1172-3676 GCA_013334845.1 Candidatus Roizmanbacteria bacterium
AAAGAAGGCGGGCAGTCGTTGTTCGATGGCCTCAGTAAAATCACAGATGGTGCATCTAGTTTAACTCAAGGAATAACTAACTTGTTCGACGGATCGAAAACATTAAAAACAGGCACTCAGACTGCGCGGGATGGTACACAAACTCTACTTGATGGTATTACAAATGCTCAGCAGGGAACACATGATATCGCGACAGGAAGTGCTGCAATAACTGATGGAGCGCGACAGTTAAGTATGGGGGCACTCGATCTCGCGACAGGAAGTGCCCAGTTCGTGACAGGGGCAAACTCAATCAATAGCTCACTGTCCCAATTAAGCGAGAAATACTCAGCTTTTAATACAGGAATAGGGCAACTCCAAACTGGGTTTTCATTGGTACCTTCGTCTTTGGATCAGGTCGCGGCCGATCTTTCACAATATGTCTCTGAAAATCCAAATGCTTCAAGCTCTGCACGGTTTACCGAGGCAGTGACCATCATCGATACATTAAAAAATGCTTCCCCTCAGGTGTCGGCGTCTCTTTCAACGCTCGCAACATCATCTTCACAACTCAATCAAGGACTTTCCCAACTTTCTACTTCAATGAATAGTTTTGCCGATCAGTATAAAAGTTTTAATACAGGAGTCGGCACACTTCAAACAAGTCTCTCTTACCTTGCAACACAGGCAATCACCGTCTCAGACGGTGCGAAAACGTTAGATACCGGATTACTTACGATCAAATCTGGCGCGACCACGCTTCATAATGGACTTGTTGATTTAGTAAATGGTTCGGACACTCTTTCTTCAGGTCTGGGAACGGCGCTTGATGGAAGTAAAACATTATCATCGGGAGCCATGAGTGCGGAAGATGGATCACGGAAGTTGAATGACGGCCTGACCGATGCATATGATGGATCAAAAGAACTTACTTCAAAGTTACAGGATAGCAGTAATGAAATCGCTCAAAAAACAGAAAAAGCAAAAAACGATAAACAAACAGATGTTATGTCGAACGCGGTTAGTGTGGAGGAGACACATATTGCGGAAGTTAAAAATAATGGAACAGCATTTGCGCCGTATTTTATCCCACTCTCTTTATGGGTTGGATCAATGTCGATTTTCTTTGTCGTACCGTTGCCGCCTAAACGAAAGTATAAAAAAATCACCTCCTTGATACGGGGATTAAAAACATACGGAATAACGTTGATGATAGGTGTTATGCAGGCTCTCGTGCTTCCGTATGTGATGGTGCATGGTCTCCATTTATCCGCTATCAATCATCCTGCTCTCTATGCCTACAACATCTTACTTTCTCTTCTATTTGTTTCATTGCAGTATCTTCTCCTTCGCTTATTAGCAAATGTCGGACGGTTCCTGGGCATCATTCTTCTTATGCTGCAACTGACAAGTAGCTCTGGCACATATCCTGTTGAAACTTCCGACCATTTTTTTAAATTTATTAGTACTTTTTTGCCAATGACTTACGGAGTAAAGACGCTACGTGAAATTATTTCAGGTGGAAACTGGTTAGTTGCAAGCGCTGCGAGTATGACTACTATTTGTATGGCAATCGGATGTGTGGCTTTCTGTATAGCACAGGGATATGAGTTTCCACGTACGAAGTCGGTATTAAAACATTTTACAACTCGCTAATATTTTCTATAATTTTACCTATGATAAAAAAAGACAAAACGAGAGGGAATATACTCAAAGCTGCTGAAAAGATTTTTGCCCGTGATGGTTTCTCAACAGCAAGTATAGATGACATAGCCGCTCTTGCAGGCATCGCAAAAGGTACGGTTTACTATCATTTTAAGAGTAAAGATGAACTATTTTTTGAGATAGTGGATAAGGGTATTGACCAACTTGCTGAGCGAATTCAACAAAAATTGAAAGAAGATGAATTATTAAATAAGTCTCCACTATATACACTCGTTGAGGCACAGTTTCTCTTTTTTAAAGAACGAAAGGATTTTTGTAAAGTCTTATTTTCGGAGCTGTGGCGCCTCAAGACAAAATGGCGAAGGGATATTTATATACTGAAGGCGAAATATCATCAAATAGTGCTGGATATCATAGGCAAATCGAAGCTGAATTCTGACACCTCACCAAACGTACTTGCAGATTATATTTTCTGGCTTGTATCTATGGTCAGTCTAAATACTGTATTATATGATCCCGGGCACATGCAGCAGGCGATTGATCATTTACAGGCATTCATACTTCGCAGCGGCTCTGGCAACAAATAAAATACGTATACGTCGGAGATATTGTAGAAGCCTGATGATAGGAACGTAAATAGTAAAATAGGGACTTATTTGTTACTGTTATAATTGAATCATGTATAAACTCATCCGAAAACAGGACGCGATACTTCGTCAGATTACTCCTGAAAAAGATGCTCTCAACGGATATGAACCCCCGAAAGTGTACCGGCAGGTAAACTAAATAACTTCGTCAAAACGTTTCAAAACTTCGCGGTAAAATATACATACTATGGAAAAAAATAGTACCAAAGGAAA
>JAAXWV010000008.1 GCA_013334845.1 Candidatus Roizmanbacteria bacterium
CGAAGTCGTAATAAAATGTCTCGTATTGCCAAAATCGAACTACTGATACAAGTGCACCTGCGATCGCAAACATAAAACACACCAAAAGAGCAGTAAGTACTGCACCATTTTTTCTAAGGTAGCTAAGCATATTATTTAGTAAAGATATGTTTCTCCCGGGATTCTTGTGGTTTCCATTCGGGATGTTCACGAGTGGCCATCTCTATTTTATGGGCAGCTCGTTCTGCTTTTTCTTTTGCCTTTTGCACGTCTGGATCGGTGGCCAATACCACACCCATTCGTCGGTTTATATGTGCTTCATTTTTACAGAAGAGGAGCACAGAAACTCCTGGCTCATCAAGCAAATCGGCCAGATTTTTAAACCCGGGATCGTATCCAGCTTCCGGAGCCAGAATCACATGAGAAGCAGCAGGGGTGAGAATCGGAACTACGTTATAGCCAAGCCGTTTCACTGTGGGGACAGGTAAACCGGTTACTGCCCGAACATGCAATCCGAACTCAGAAAAGCCGAGTTGTTGAGAAACAGTAGTTACCAGTCCGGTATCGTGCGGCCGGGCACTACATTCGTTTGCCCACACCATATCTCCTTTGACAAATAACTCACATCCAAAAACACCTACACCGCCTAATTCGTCAGTAATTTTTTTGGCAATTTCATACACTTTTTTCTCAGCTGTTTCACTGATCTCTGCTACCTGCCAACTAGAATGATAATCTCCTCCCCGGGTCTGGTACTGCCCGACAGGACGACAGAACGAGGTTTGAATTTTCCCGTTTACATAATGGCGGATTACAAGTTCTGTCACTTCAAGATCAAATTCGATATTTTTTTCTACAATGAGCTTATCTCCTGATCCTCGTGCATCCAGTTTTGCTTTTTGGAATGCCGGTTCGATATCCTGTGGACCTTTTACTTTGCTGGAACCGCTGCCGGATGAGTCCTGAATTGCCTTCACCCAGCATGGATAACCGGTTTTTTTGCAGGCTGCTTTCAGTTCTTCCAGTGTTGTAGCATAGTAGTATTCCGAAACAGGAACTCCGGTTTTAACGATCATTTCCCGAACCCGTTCGCGATGCATGGCAATATGAGTCGCCCGTGCATTCGGAATCACATGGAAACCTTCCTTTTCCAGATTAAACAAAACATCTAAATTTATTGCCTCAATTTCGGGAACGATGTAGTCTGGCTTTTCTTTCTCAATAAGTGAGCGAAGGAAACCGGCATCTTTCATATTACCGGTATATGCTATATGCGCTACTTGTTGACCTGGAGCTCCTTCATACCGGTCAACTGCGATGGTATAAAAGCCCATGCGCATTGCCTCGATAATAAACTCCCTTCCCAGCTCCCCAGCTCCCAGGAGCATAATTTTAGTCCCCTTTCCGGATAGTGGTGAAAAAAGAATGTCACGTTTCATAAAGATTTTGATATTTTGCGATTGATAACAATTTCTGAAACCTCCATATTTTTAGGAAGATCAATGAGTTGTTTAATACAGTGGGCTATATCCCCAGCACTCATCCAATCTCCTTCTTTCGTGTTATCAATTCCCGTAGCTTTTTCGAATAATTTTGATTTAAATCCTCCCGGACATACACCAATTACCCGACATGGGGAGTTCTTAAGTTCTACCTGCAGATTTGTAGTAAACCCACGCATAGCCCATTTGGACGCCCCGTAGGCAGCTTGTTCAGAATATCCCTTCAAGCCAACTGTCGAAGCAATATTTACAATATCGCCACCATCTTTTTTTATTTTTTCAATAAGCTGACTGGTAAGAAGCAGTGGTGCTCGAATGTTTATATCCAGTACAGCATCTATTTGGGCAGAGGTAAGCTCGCTTAATTTTTGAATACTTAAAACACCGGCGCCATTAATGAGCACTTCTATTGGGTCTGACATCGCATTAATCTCATCAGCTGCTGCGATGATTGATTCCTCATTCCGAAGATCAGTTTTAAGATGTTCAACTCCAGGTATACATTCGTTACGGGATAAACCAATAACACGTTTGTTGGCTGCGACGAATAATCGGGAAAGCTCTTTTCCCAGTCCATCACTCGCACCAGTTATAATTATCATGCGATCATTATAACATTACTCCTTCTTGAGTGTCCCGATTTTGAAGGTCTGTAGATATGCATGTGCCCGCTCTGAGTGAGGCTTACCCGTTCCCGGCTTTGTATTATAAAGTTCAGTTGCGTCTTTTCCACACCCAAGTAAAATTGCTTTACCTCCTGGATGTTTCTGACTTCCGATAAATGCGCTCACATCGTACACATTTCCATCTACTGCGAACCAACAGTCAGTAGCGCTGTTGTGCGAAGCAATTTCAGTTAAAGTAATAGCACGTTCCTGGTCAACTGATGGAGAAACTGGCGGAGCAATATTTGAAACTTTTGGAGTCGGCTTCGATGACTCAGTTTTCTTATTAAGAACAGAATACCCCAGTGCAGCAACGATAATGAGTGCCACAACAACTAATGCTATCTTCATAGTACTTATACATAAATTGTAATAGTTACATTATTACATAAGGGGTATTTCTGTGTCAACGCGGAATTATTACCGCCAGTCGATAGGAGTTCTGTTGTGTGATGTAAGATATTCGTTTGTCCTCTTGAAGTGGCCATTACCCAAAAAGCCTCGATGAGCAGAAAGGGGTGAGGGGTGAGCTGATTTGAGAATAAGATGTTTAGCAGTGTCGATAAGCACATCTTTTTTTCCGGCAAAACTTCCCCACAAGAGAAAAACAGTACTCTCCAACTCCCGCGAAATAATTTTGATCACTGCGTCAGTAAAGGTTTGCCATCCAAAAAGTGCGTGCGAATTGGCTAGGCCCGATTCGACCGAAAGCGAAGCATTGAGTAAAAGAACCCCTTGGGTAGCCCAGCGAGTGAGGTCAGGAGTTCGTTCACAAGTGATCCCGAACTCTCTTTCAATTTCCTGATAAATATTGTGTAGCGATGGTGGGATAGAATTAGCGGGAAGGGAAGAAAAAGCTAGTCCATCGGCAACGCCGGGAGTATGATACGGATCCTGTCCGATAACCACCACTTTTACTTTTTCTGGAGGACAAAGTTCAAAAGCTCGAAATACATGTTGTGGTTTCGGAAATACCTGTTTATGCAAATACTCTTCTCTGACTCGGGAAGTAAGGGAGATAAAATACGGTTTTTCAAACTCTTCCTTTAAATAGGGGAACCACGCTTGGGCTATTTTTACCGCCATATCGAGCTTATTATACGTTATTTTAATCTCTCCGTGCTGCCTAGATATTGACTTTAAATATTCCTGAGTTGATAATGAGTACAAGATGTACGTCACTGAAGAGCCACATTTCGTCACCGATACCTTTTTTGTTCCTTCCAAAAAATTATTCCTTTCACTGGGGGTAATTGGCAGCATGCTCCTTCTCATCATCGCAACTCTCGCTTTTTCCATGTATGTGGAAAGCAATCGCATTGCTGCAATCAGAAGATCTATGGCGTCTACGATTACCTATCCATTTCAAATAGAGTTGGGGCCTGAGGAACAGAGTCTCAACGCAACTGATTCGGCCACGCAAAACACTTCCTTTTTCAGCGTCTATTTAGGAGAGTTCGTTTCTTTAACTTCGCTTGGGGATGGAGCTCTTACTATCTCTGCCGCTGAAAAAAAAGCGCCCGCTGTTTGGTCAAAAATAGGCTCGCCAGTATACATTGAGCGGACCTCACAACTAACTTTTGAACGAAATGATACAAACTCTTCAGGAAAATCGGTCTACATCGCCTATCGACGGGACTACCCTACCTCTCCGGCTCAAGAGGGGACACTTCGCCGGAAGGTAACTTTTTATAAAACTCAAGCACCTGATTTTGCCAGGATTGCGCTGGGCAATTATATGAAAGAAGATGGTACTGTGCGCAGTACCACAGACCTTCCCGATCCTCAGGATAAATATGTTTACTTAAAAACAGTTGCATATTTATATGCCTATGCTTTTACAGACGCATCCCCTGTCTATGAGTGTTACAGCTCCTCAGAAAACAAATTCGCAATCTCAACGAATCTAATCGATAGCTCACACTGTACAAATCAAGGAGAGAAACTCATCCGCAGAATCGGGTGGATTTCAAGATCAAGTAACAATACTGCTACTATCCCCCTCTATCGCTGTTTGAACAACGCTACCCGTACTCATTTCGTCTCATCTTCCCGTAATTGTGATGGGCTGTCGGGAGCATCATTGGAATATTTGCTTGGGTACGCGGTACCTTCCTACGCCACGCTCTTAGATGTAAAATAACGTTCCATTATTTCTCTAAAAGATGTGAAATCGGTATATACTTCTGCGTGAATTCCAAATTGTTGCGCCGCTTCCACATGGCCCGGCGTATCATCCCAAAGTATGATTTCGTCCCTTCTTATCCCAAGTAGCCTGCTTTCAATTTGTTCAAAGAAGCCTGTATGTGGTTTCGCATATCCGAGGTGTGCCGATGGGAATATGTGATCAAATTTACGGGCAAACCCAAGGTGCTCTAAGAGGTACTCCACTCGATATTTTTCCTGATTGGTAGCGAGGCAGCAGATAATCCCCTTTGCACGTAGTGTTTGCGTGTACTGAGCCAGCTCTTCATCTAACTTACATTCAGATTTAAACCAGTAAGCAAGGAGTTCATCGACTGATTTTTTCCATCCCCACACGGGAAGAAAAGGAACCAGTTCTTTTTTTATATCTGCTTTTCCAATAAGACAATCTCTAAATGCCCCGGTAAAAAACGGCAGTGTTTCCTGGACGCTTACACCATAGTCTATTTCAAGCATCTCGCTAAAACGCTTTCCATTAATTAACACCCCGTCAATATCAAACAATATTACTTTAATCATAAACCTTCGTGTATAAACTTTATTATTTGTAGTGTTTATTACTAGTATTATAAAATAGAATATGTCAAAAATTCTTATCACGGGTGGTGCGGGCTTTATCGGCTCCCACATCCAAGACAAACTTATTAGTCTCGGGCACACGGTCGGAATCGTAGATAATCTGCGAAGTGGAAGCAGAGAAAATATCCATCCATCTGCCCGGTTTTTTGAGGTAGATATTACGGACACTGATAATCTTAGTGAAACATTTGTAACGTTTCAGCCGGAGATCGTTTATCATCTTGCAGCTCAAAATACTGTCCCCGACTCGATGAAAGACCCACAGCTAGACCTCAACATCAATATCCAAGGTACTTTTAATGTCTTGTCCGCCACCCATAAATATGGTGCGAAAAAAATCATTTATACCAACACAGGTGGAGCACTCTATGGAGATGTGACAGATACACAATTTCCCATCAAGGAATCGGAATTGATCGATAAACCTACGTCGTTTTACGGAGTATCAAAGCTTGCAGCTGAATATTACCTCAAACTATTCGGGAATGTTTTCGGCATTTCCTGGGTGTCTTTGCGACTAGCTAATGTGTATGGGCCACGACAAAAAGGAAAAGGAGAAGCAGGAATTATTGCAATTTTCACCGAAAAGATGGTCAAGGGTGAAAAGACAACGATTAACGGCAACGGTTCTCATACTCGAGACTATGTATTTATTAGTGATGTTGTTGAAGCAGCAATTAGAGCATTACAGTATAATAAATCTGACTACTTTCATGTTTCAAGCGGGATCGAGGTAAGCAATCAACAAATTTACGACATAATGAGCACCTATCTTGATATTCACAAAACTGCTCAATATGGACCTGAACGGCCAGGAGATGTACTCCGTAATTCTCTTTCCAACGAAAAAATACGCTCACTCTGGAACTGGACACCTACAATTACAATTGAGGAAGGAATACATAAAACCATTGATTATTATCGGTCGCATCGAAAGTATTAGTATAATGTTCATTATTTCGACTGATTTGGACTCTTCTTCCATCCAATTCCTACGGGCAAAATAAACATAAGAAAGTAATAAACAAATACGTCTAATTTATAGTACCCGTCTGCTGGTTTAATAAGCATGACGAGAAAAAAATAATCAAAGACAATTGCGACAAGTGCCCAGATCACGGCAAGAACAAGATAATAGGAAAAAGATTGAGATTTTATTTTTTTCAAAAGCACCCAGAGAGTCATCCCTACTCCGAATGGTAGGATAGCCCAGCCGATCAAGTCCTTCGGGACAATCATAAAGAAAACAATACCGAGTACGTAACCAACGAACCATAATCCAAGTCCCCAAGCTAAGCAGTCTATGATGAGTTGTTTATTCATAATTCTATTTTACTCTACACTTTTATGTTGTACCGCGTACCAAGCCGGAGTGCATGGTACAAACATTTCCAGTTCTCCTTCCCACGCATACTCTTCATTTGGATGAATAAGCACAAGATCTCCTTCGGCCACTTCATACACGTCGTTTTCGATGGTTAATTTTCCCTTTCCTTTTATCACATATGCCATTTCCTTGCAGACGGTATTAGACACTTTGCCTTTTGCAGGATACCTCCCCTTTAGCTGAATCACAGCACCATTAATATCTTTGTCGTTCATCGGATACTCTATGGCAGTGCAAGCATCGCTGTTTTTATGGTGTTTAGTTTCCCGTTTGTGAATGATATTCATATGATGATGATAACACAACTATTTTTATATATTTTTCATGAAATGATAGCCATAGTTTATATACCCCATCTTTTCATATAAAGCGTGTGCTGCTTTATGGCTATAATGCGATTCTATATATAATCGATAACAATCCAGCTCTTTAGCCTTCTCTTCTACTTGCCTCATAAGCAAATATCCAATTTTACTTTTTCGGTATTCTTCCATCACGAATAGCTCATCTAATTCTGCAATCAGTTTAGGATATCTTACAACCCATCGGACTGAAAAAGAAGCAAAGCCGACCATTACGTCATTCTCTTTTGCAACGTAAACAAAATTACTTTTACTCTCCAGTACTTTGCTAAAGGAGTCGTTATCCAACTTTGAATACCTATCACTATCCACAAATAGATTGTAAAGGTACATAAGAGATTCATAATCTGAAGCCTGAGCTGGACGTATTTGCATAGAGAAGATTATAACAGAAACCTACCTCGACCATCTTTCTATCGCATCCTCTACTGACGCTACAAACAAATAGTCGCCCTGACGATTGCTTTCGAAGATAAATTCTTTCAGAGTCTTGCTCGGGTACTTTTCAAAATCTCCCACAATTGCGAGCTTCACCTGATAATTGGCAAACTTCTGGAGAATTTCTCCAAGCTTACGAGTACTGAGATCAAAAAAGTCTGGTTCAAAATTGCGATCATACAAAATAACATAGGCGTTCCCCGCGCTTCCCAATAGATCAACGGCGTCCTGAGTATTTTTGATAACGGTATCGGTCACTATCTCTGTTATTTCCTTGTTTCCCACCTGATGAATTTGCGCATTCATATAGAGTAAGTATAGCGCACTTCAACAATAGAACGAAGTATTACCCGGCTAAAATGATGAAGAAGTTTTGCTATAATGCCTGTATGGATTTTGAAACAGTGGTAAAAAACCGAAAATCAATTCGCAAATTTCAGAGCAAACTTATTGAGCCGGAAAAGATCGATAAAATTCTTGAACTTGTCAACCTCGCTCCCTCTGCCGGCAATCTTCAATCGTATAAAATCTTTGTTGTCGAAGACAAACAAAAAATTGGATCAATAAAGGCAAATGTTGGCGGCATCCAGAAAAATTTTAGTGACCTGTCTCCACTTATCATGATTTTCTGTGCCAATAAAGAAGAATCCGCAGCCAGATACAAAACAAGAGGAATAAGACTCTATGCTATTCAAGATGCGACCATCGCCTGCTCGTATGCTCAGCTTATCGCAACGTCGCTTGGCCTGGGTTCCTGTTGGGTAGGATCATTTAAAGAAAAGGCAATTATGAAAATTCTGCAAACCGATCTTTTGCCGGCCGCAATTCTCGTGCTCGGATATCCCGATGAAGCTCCGCCCCGCCGCCCACGAAAACTAGTTGAACAATTAGCAGAGATGACTTGATTGAACCCACATATGATGAATAAATTAAATCCACTCACGATCATCCCCGGGGTCGGGAAATCGATCGCGAAAGACTTAAATGATATTGGAATCGCCCAAGTTAATGACTTGAAGGGGAAAGATCCGGAGATACTTTATCAGCTTTCTAATAAAAAGGCGGGGGCTACTCAAGATCGTTGTCTACTCTATGTTTTTCGCTGTGCGATATACTTCGCCGAAGGCGGAAGGGATCCGGAGAAACTGAAGTGGTGGAACTGGAAAGATAAGTGAGACACTGTGGAAGTTTGCGCTATTAAATATGCCTAGGTATAACAGTTATAATATTCTTATATTGATGGTTTTGCTTGATTATTTGAGCTAAATTATCAGTTGCCTGCTCTTCATCTGCAACGCCCTGTGGAGTAAATGTTGTAGCTCTATGTCGTATAATCTTACCAATGCCTGAGAAATTCATCCTTTTAAATAGCTGCACAATTCTATTTTTTTCTAAAACGTCACGAGAAAAATGACATAATTCATGCACTGTACCATCATCAACTTCTTGTTGTATTCGAGCACTTATAGCCTCATGGGTGCTGGCTTTTGTAGTTGAATACGCCTCTTCTGAAAGACCTTGCTTTTCCAGTATAGCATCGATTTTATTAAGCTCATTAATTAAAAACCTCCAGCATGTGCCTGCAGATATGTATATTGTGCTTCCTCCATACGATGCTCCAGCGCTTCTCCCATCGGGAGTAATAATATCATTATCGATAAGTTTTATAGTCAGCTTTCGCGCCTGTTTTTTATCGACTCCCAATGTATTAAGGATATTTAAAATCTGATTTTGATCAACAATAACCTGATAGGGACATTTCTCATCCTTAACTGCCGAATCATATTTGATTTGAAAAGAAGAAATTGGGTCAATTTCATATGTAAACCTCTCTAAATCTCTCATATATTGAATGATGTAGATAATCCTATATTATAATGCTTGCCTATTTTTTTCTCCATTCTGCTCTGCTTTTGCTACGAGAATTTTCGTATTTGACATGATGGGAAGCGGCGGAGCTTTTTCATAGATATTGGTCTGAAACTATTTCTCCTCAAAGCCGTTAAAAAATTCTCTCTTCCCTTCCCCGACAACCTGCACTGATTTGCCTTTTACCAACACCGCTTGAGTATCGGATAAGGCCACCACGGGGTACGCTGTCGAGAGTGCACCTTCCGCTACTACTCTTCTCACTTCCCCGGTGAAATGGGCGATCACAAAAAACGGAACAAGACTCAGGGCCGTTAAATCAGTTACCCCGCAATCGTTCCTATCCTGATGCTTCCAATAGGCGTGTTCGATCGTGGGGCAGGCGATATAGCTTCCCGCTGATACCCCGATATATATTTTCCCCTGATTGATGAGATCCTTAACTACGCTATTGAATCCGCTTTCCTTCACGTACTTCAAAAGGAAAAAAGTATTGCCCCCGTTGACCAAAATGATGTCTTTTTGAGAGAGCACTGCATACAAATCTTCTTTCGTTTTGCCCCGTAAATCCAGATCCTCAATATCCGTAATGCCCACATCTTCTAACTGCTTTTTCGCATTGTACAGCCAGGATTTTTCTCCTTCCTCGCCAAATGCGGCGGTAACAATATAGGAAACGGAAATATCTTGCGGAGCTTTGGGAAGGAGCGCTAGGAAAATATCTCTCAGCCCTTCCCCCACCCCGGCCGAGGTAAGAAGTAGTGTCATAAAATTATTATAGCAAACGTTCACTCTCCGACCAGGGAGCGGCCCTTTATCGTCAGTGCCATCCCCTTACTCAGCGTAGAGACGCGAATGTGTTTCTATCATTGAGCAAATATTTTACATGAGGTAGAATGACTACATTGAAACCACATCAAAATAGTTTGTTACCAAATAGACGGATAGACGGAATAGAAGTACTAAGAGCTTTTGCAGCCTGTATGGTGGTCATGGCACATACCCTTGCGCTGGGAGGGTTCGGAAACCAAGGTACCCGTATCGCCGTATTTGTCAGTCAGTACTTCGGCATGGCAGTACCCCTGTTTTTTGTTATCGGTGGATTTTCGTTATTGTACGGTTATGATAAAAGGCTTTTTGTGGATGAGGCTAGCTTTCAGCGATTCTATATACGGCGCTTCTTCAAGATAGCTCCCCTGTTTTACTTCCTTTTGATTGTGTGGCTCATTTGGGGTCATCTTCTGTATCACACGACATTCGATCTGGCCGCCGTCTTATTGGATCTATCGTTGCTTTTTGCGCTCGTTCCTTCCCAACAGGGAAGTATGGTGGCGGGTGGTTGGGCACTGGGAGTCGAGTGGGTATTCTACTTACTATTTCCCCTGCTGGTGCTGATTAGCAGATCGAAATTACTCCTCCTTACCCTGTTTGCCATTTTCTTGTATTTATCAGTCTTTTATGCAACTCTCACGGCCACCGTGCCGGCTATGAGATATGAAGCGATATTAAAGCATATGGTCTTCTTCGTGCTAGGTGCTCTAATTTACAAAACAATTCCCGTACTGGAGGATATTAGGACCAAATATGGATGGTTGAAAAAGATAGAACTTATCTATTTGGGAACATCGTTTCTAGTATTTATCGTGTTAACAAAATTTCTCCCTTACGAGCTCGTGCAATCGGTATTTTTCTTTATGCTACTCAGTTGGGCGTTTCTAGGTTTTTCAAAAATATTTGACAACGCCTTGACGAAATTATTGGGAAAACTCAGCTACAACTTGTACTTATTGAATCCGGTGGTAATAATAGCGCTCAGCAACCTCGGATTTTATACATGGGTCAGAAGCAGTGTTGCAAACCTCACGATGAGTTATCTCATGGGCACACTCGGGACATTCCTCGTTCTTATTCCGTGCTCTTTAGTCACCTATCACTTTATTGAGAAACCGGGTGTGAATCTGGGACAGCGACTAATAGCCCGTTTTAAGCAAAGCAAAGCAAAGCGAACCAAAAAAGACCCAAAAGTCTGTGCACAAACATGTACTCGATTTCACACAATAGTAAGTAGATTTCGTGGACTATTCGTAGGAATTCTTCAAACTTGTTTTAGCTTTTTTAAGGAACTGTCCGAACTTCCGGTCTTTATTCCTTTTTTCCACATCAGTCAGGCTATAAAACGCCGATTCTGCTTTCAGCTTAATGTAGTTGTCATACTGATCTCGATCAATTTGTTCCTCTGCCACCGCTCTCAAGACAGCACAGCCAGGCTCATTACTATGAGAGCAGTCCGAATATTTGCACTTCCGAGATAACCGATTTATTTCATTGAATACCGTATTCAAGCCGGTGTCTGCATTTGTTATGCCAACTTCTCTCGTTCCGGGATTATCAATTACGATCCCTCCCGTTTCAAGAAAGTACATCTCTCTGGTGGTTGTGGTGTGCCTCCCCCTCTCCACAGATAGACTTATCGCGCGCGTTTTTATTTCCTCTGTTCCAAGCAGCTTATTGATCAGCGAAGATTTACCAACTCCTGATGAGCCTAAAAAGCAGTAGGTTTTTCCGGTTTCAATATACCTTCTCAGTTCGTCCAGCCCTTGATCCTTAATCACGCTGGTTGCAATAACATGGATACTCCCCAGCCTACCCTGTATCTGACTTACTCTGAGCTCTAATTCAGCTTGCGGTATCAAGTCAGCCTTATTAAGGATTATCACCGGCGTAATATTCCCTTCAGTTACGAGAACTAGATAGCGTTCGAGCCGATTAAGGTTGTAGTCTCTGTCGAGAGACTCCACAATAAAGGCGCTGTCAATATTGGCAGCAATTATCTGCTCTTCTTGCTTAAAACCGTCACTGACTGTTGTTTTTCTGGATAGACTGCGCTTCCTTTTTAAGAGCGTCTTTCGTGGCAGAATTCCCCAAATAATGGCCATTTCTTCCGGCAATTCTTCAATACTCACCCAATCGCCGACAGCGGGATAATCTTCGCGCGTGGTGGCTATAAACCTGTGTTTTCCGGTAACTCGGGCGAGAAACTCACCGTTTACACCCCGTACTCTATACGCCTCTTTATATTCCGCGACAACGCG
Organism: Candidatus Roizmanbacteria bacterium; assembly: GCA_013334845.1. Lineage (GTDB taxonomy): Bacteria > Patescibacteriota > Microgenomatia > UBA1406 > GWC2-37-13 > JAAXWV01. The sequence goes on from JAAXWV010000008.1 coordinate 12,079, forward strand.
TGCCAACGAGCCTCCGGGAAATTCGTGGTCCCGCATTTGAGCTTCAAAAAATGCGTTCAAACCCAGATCTGCAAGGCTCATCTTTGTATCGTATTTCATACGTAGTATTATAGCAGCACCAGTTGGCCACTTCGCTCATAGCTCCCTTCTCGCGCCGGGGATCTATAATCCACTGGCGGCTTTTTCCAGATCGGCGATCACGATTTTCTGCATCTTGAGCATCGCATTGGCCACCCGGTGAGATTTTTCTTTGTCAGGATCTCTCATGAGTTCTTCTAATCTCGTGGGGACAATCTGCCACGAAAGACCAAACTCATCTTTACACCAGCCGCACTGTTCAGATTCCGGGACCGCTGATAATTTTTCCCAAAAATAATCAACTTCTTCCTGATCCTGGCAGTTTATCAGAAGTGACACTGCCTCATTAAATTTAAAAACGGGACCACCGTCAAGCGCTTGGAATTTCTGTCCTTCCAGTTCAAACTCAATTGTCAGTACCTTACCCTCCATTTCTTCTGCTCCGGGCGTTTCAATCCCTTCTTCATACCGTTGAATGAAGTTAATCCGGGAAGTATTGCTGCTCCGGGGTGCACCATTAAAAACTCCGACATAGTAATTGACGGCTTCTTCGCTGTTTGTATCAAACCATAAAAAGGGGGTTATTTTTTGCATAAGTATTATTTTCTAATTGCCTGCATCATGCCAACTCGGTTTCCCTCGGTGTCCCGGAAGGAAACATATAAACCCACGTTGGGTATCTCTATCGGCTCACCTAACACCTCACCGCCGGCTTGCTGCACCTTCTCGATGCTTTGATGTATATCTTCCACTGAGATTACCACCGACGGAAACTGGTCGGGCTTACTTTCGTCTTTCTTAAAGAATCCCCCATTGATAATCCCGGAACGTTTGGGTCCGTTTTCATCAGACTCGGTCGTCATGGCGACAATATACCCCCCGTATTCCTCTTCCATCATCTGCATCTCCCAACCGAAAGCCCGTTGGTAGAAATGAGTCACACGTTGCTTATCCTGATAGGGCGCTTCAAAGTGAACTACTGGATCCTTTCTCATAATATCCAGAGTACTAAAGCAAGAAGGCAGCTTCATAAAGAGATGGCAATAAACGTGTATAAAATGGTGTACTACAGCTCACTGAAAAGAAAGATTACTCCTCTGATTACTGGCCTTGAGAGCGGCCCTGTTGTGACTGCTGAGACCCTTGACCTTGTAGAGAGGACTCGAGGAGTTTTTTTAACTGAGCAACTTCTTCTTTAAGCTTGTCCAGCTCCTCGCGCGATATTTGGGATGACTGCTGCTGTTGATCCTGCTGATCTGATGACTGTGATGATTGCGATGATTGCTTGTTTTGTTGTCCCTGCTGTTCTTCTTGATTTGAGGATTTGGATGAGAGAAGCCCCATTTCTTTTGCCTTATCTACCGCTGTCAACGAAAGCTGCTCTATATTGAGTTTGCCGTTTATAACTACTCCCGACCCCATTATTTTTTCCAGTATTTGTCCAATCTGCTGGGCAACTCCTTGATCCATATTACTAGAATATCTCCTCAAGTTAAATAATCCATGGCAAGTCGGTAATAAGGAGAAAAGAAAAAGTGAAAATCTATTTCCCTTCCGATAGATGAATTTTAGAAAGCCACAGAAGGCCACCGAGAATAAAGAACAACCCAATCAACTGGTGAGAGGACACTGTTTCTTTCAGAAACACCAGTGACCCGATCAGAGACACCGCCACAGCCAGTGGGATGACCGACGATGCCTTTGAGATAGAGATCCGGGCAATGGCCTGATACCAAAGGAGGAGGTCTAGAAATCGAAATATCAATCCGAATGTAGTTACGATAATGAGCGTCTTGAGTGAAAATAACTGGAAAAGCGAAGTCGGGTTAATTGCCGCAGCAATTACCAATAATAGGATCCCGCTGTACAGCATTCGTGCCAACGGCACCACATTCGTATCCGCTTTTTCTGCATAAACCCGTTTGGCAAAAAGATGTGAAAGCTGAGAGGCCAGCGGACTGGAGAGGATGAGAATATCTCCAATATTAAGCCCGGTTGCTCCCTTGTAGACGATGACTATAGCTCCAACCATCATTAATAGGACAGCCAGTATCTGATGGATTCCCACAGCCTCATGAAGTATAAAGATCCCGATTGCCAGCGCATACAATGGCTCCATTTGAGTTAGTAACCCCGTATTGAGTCCACTGGTAAGCCGCGTCCCGAAAAAATAGCAGATACTGGCTACCGTAGTCAACATGGCCAGACCCATTAAATTCGGAAAGTAGGTTCTGGAATAGAGCTGGTGAATGGTCTTTTTTCTATACTGCCATACAAGAAGCGGGAGTGACCCGATAAGCGTAGCTGCGCCGGAAAAGACAAGTGGATCTATTGTGGCCACAAAATAATGAGAAACAACCGGCAGGAGGCCGTAGGTAATCATATCCAGAATCGCGAAAACAAAACCAGTTGTCCGTTTACTCATAATTTCACATTGTTGGCACTTCCCTGCGGCAAACACCGCAGATAAATCTCTTCTATTATAACCGATGAATCATCTAATTGATTTAAAACGGTGCAACACGAGTTGCGTGGCATTAAGTGTTACCGAACAAAAAGTCTGGGAGGGGGGTTGCGTGATATAGAGGTGTTACCGAACTGATAATTTTTTTCTGCCACAATTTACGATAA
>JAAXWV010000009.1:0-4264 GCA_013334845.1 Candidatus Roizmanbacteria bacterium
CGTAATGGGACCTAACACGAATCCGTTATCACTGCTTGGTGAACGTCAAGGTAACAAAGGGAAGTTTTACGAAAATATTGGAGATCATGCCAATACCCCGTTTGAGATGGGGTACATTCATTATCCGCCCAATCCTGACAACCCTCAAGCAAATGCCACCCTTCCAAGCGATGTTATGCACTGTCACTATACGTGTGATGAAATGTATATAGTCCTTGGCGGACGAATAACTCTTTGCATTGATATGCAGTATGAAAACGGTAATATGGGTCCATTAACAGGGAAAACTATTGATTTAGATGTCGGAAATGCATCCCCGGACTCGATTAAAGAGTTAGCAAATATAGAGGGTGTAATCATTTACCAAAAAACCGACGGAAGCTACTTTTTTTCTTATACTACAAAACCTGGAAGCTACCACATTATTACATATGCAGTTCCGGGCACTCAATTGCTGCTAATTAAAAAAGCGAATAGGAATTGGAGCGGTGACGGTAAGTGGAGTGATAAAATAGTTTTAGAATAACTAAAACTTCGCTGTTTCTGGTATGAAGCTTGTTATCTTAACTCATTTTTGATATCATCAACCGATGAACCAAAATTCGCTTCCTTCAAAGAGTTTCCTATTTATTTGTATTACCGCTTTTTTATCGGTTCTTGGCATAGGTATAATCATACCAGTCATCCCATTTATCGTTGAAAGCTATATGAAAGGCGCTACTAACGCTCATGTGGCGCTAATTGTTGGACTCCTGACTTCTGTATATTCACTCTTTCAATTTATTGCTGCACCCGGACTTGGAGCTTTAAGTGATAAATATGGTAGACGGCCCATATTACTTATATGCTTGGTAGGTTCCGCTATTGGATACTTACTATTTGGTATCGGAGGTTCACTAGCGGTTCTCTTTATTGGACGTATTATTGACGGACTAACTGGTGGAGATATTAGTACGATATTTGCCTATATTGCAGACGTTACTAAACCCGAAGAACGTGGAAAAATGTTTGGAATAGTTGGAGCAGTCGTTGGAATTGGATTTATGATTGGTCCGACCATTGGAGGGATGATGTCTCTCATCTCGGTGTCCGCTCCGTTTTATCTCGCAGCCGTGGTTACACTGGCGAACGCTGTTTTTGGCTACTTTGTTCTTCCGGAAAGTCTTTCAAAGGAACATCGCATGAGTGATTTTACCTTACATCATCTAAACCCTTTTCAGCAATTGCAGACAGTTTTATCGAACGTCACGATACGCACGGTGCTATTTGTCGGCTTCTTTTATTTTCTTCCTTTTTCCCAGCTTCAGGGAATTGGCGGTGTGTACACCAAGGATATGTTACATTGGACGGCTGTCAATATCGGATTTTACTTTTTATTGATTGGGATAGTGGATATTGTTACACAGGGGTTTTTGTCAGGTAAATTGCTAGCCAAATTTGGAGAGTATAAATTGATTCTCGCTGGTTTGGCAATTACGGGAGTTGCATATTTAGGTACTGCTTCGATAATGGTGTTTCATTCGTCCTTATTTGCCTGTATCAATGTAACTATATATGCATTTGGAAGTGGGCTCATTGAGCCAGCCCTAGGATCACTTGTTTCCCGTTCCGCAGGGCCAAAAGAGCAGGGAAGAGTTGCTGGAGCAAATCAGTCACTTCAGTCTATTACAAGAATAACAGGGCCTATTTTGGCCGTATATTTGTATAGTATAGTACCAAACGCCCCCTATATTTCCTGTGCTTTACTTTCAGCACTTGCATTTGCATTCGTTATATCCAAAAAGAACACAATTCTCAAGGTTATTGGTTCCTGAATTTCTCAGTAACACCTGATGTGATATAGCTACTTGTTTGCATATTGGAAGAATCCATTGCAATAGAGCCATTCGGATTTATTGTATCCGGAGAGACATGCTCGTGTATTGCCTTTCCCGGTTCCTTCTCCATACGTAGAAGAAGACGCAGTTTCGTATGTTACTCCATCAAGAACTATTTTACTTACTCGCAGATCACGATCGTTCTTGCGAGACTGGTTTCCATCCCAGGCGTCATTGGTAAACCCAATCCGTATTTGACTCGCAACTAATTTGACTCGACTCACATAAGTATATGTTTGAAATATATTTCTATAAGGATTTCCCTTAACATTGGGGTAAGTAGCAACCACTTTCCCGTTAATTGACAACTGCATTGTGGGGTAAACTCCATTATAGGGCGTTCCTGCGGCATAAATGCGTAGTGTTGACCCGCTTGTTTGAACTGGAGTTGATGTCGCAGTAGGCTTTGAGGTAGATGAGGGTACTGGCGGAACTGTGTTTTTAGGTGATGGTATTTGTGTTGGCAATAATTTAGGTGTTGGTGTCAATGTCGCACTTACAGGAATGCCGCTGTTCCCATAGGCTATAAACATATAGGTCTCATTGCCGGGAAGTTGAGTGATGGTATAGGTGCTTTGTTGAGAGAGATTAATAGTTTTTCGCAATCCGTCCCATCCGTACACTTCAAGCTTAGTTGAATTTAATGGACTATCATTCAGCGTATATGATGTGCCTGGATGGTTAGTCCAGCCTGTGCGATCCTGCCACACCCACATTTTTTTACTGTTTCCTTCGAGCACAAACTCACCTTTTCCCCTTGGGTCGAGCGATACCCAATTCATTCCGTACATCTTATCAGCTACGAGTGCAACCACTTTTCCGCTCGCTGTGGGACTAAAAGGATTCATGGAAGTATTGAGGCCGTATGTACAGTCTGTATCTGAAAATTTCTCAAACAGGGAGTATGGATAGGCAGCTATCGCAATAGATTTATTACTGGCATTAACAACGCCAATTGTATCCCATAGCGATGTGAGTTCACCTTGTGCGGCGGTAGTCTCATCGCAAAGGCGCCGCTGGTATAAATTCTCCGTAGAAACAAAAAGCACATTGTCTCCAAACCCCAATGTTTGCTTAATCTGGTCGAAATCATGCTGTGAAGAGTTTTCGTAAGTATTTTCGAGGGGCGCCCATTGACGGTCAAAATAGGTGTGCAAATCTATGAAATTGAGTGTTCCATTTTTGAGCAGATCTGCAATTGCAGTTCCGAACCCTCTTAGGGTATAGTCATTCCATGCATTGGCTGCCATCCAGCCGCCTGGGCCCACTTTGTAAGAGGAATCAATCGAATGTACGCCATCTGCTAAACCTCGAAGCGCCTCATGGTAGGCGTTTTTGTCAATGCTATTTTCATTTTCCGGTTCATTGATCGCCTCATAAACAGTAATTCCGTCCCAATCACTAATTCCATTTTCTTTTGCCCAGTCTCCGTTTGGTCCAAACCGTTTTGCATAATCGTGTCCGATAGTGTACCACTTTTGATATCCACCCAGCGGCTTTGCACTGTTTGCATAGCTCCCATAATATTCAAAAAGCAGGAGCGGTTTTATTTTATTAGTGTACGCTGCTTTCATAAATGCATCCCAGTTGGAAGGTGCGATAACTTTATTTGCTCCATAATCATAATAACCATACACATTAAAGCGGACAGCATGCAGATGAGAAGCGACCAGCGCGTTCATGCGATTGCTTTGCAGACCGTCATCCAAAGTTATATTGGACGTGCCCACAAGCGTGTTCAGTGATCCTGAGCTAAGTATAGTATCAGCCTTTGGTTTACCAATCAGGTGAGAGACATTATTTACGCTCTGGAAAAGAACGACAATGAGGCTAACTGCGACGATGAAAAGAAGGATGATGATCTCACGAATTTTTGAATTTCGTTTAGCACGTGCCATTCAATTAAAATAAAAGAATATATCAAGTTTGTCAACAGCTACTCAACTATACATATAGTTAATCTTAAAAAACGTAAAAAGTCGGAGCCTTATTTCCGCTTGCCAATCTTCCATTTGTGTTTTCTCTACTTACTCGATTGGATCCGTTAACCTACGGAGTTGATGCATTAAGACAGACACTAATGGGAGTAAGTCAATTTTCTCTTGTATATGATTGGAGCATACTAGTGTCACTTAACATCGTTGTGTTGACAATAGGAGCCTATCTATTCAGAAAAGTACAGATTTAAATAGGCCTAGTACTGCTTCATGTTTAATTCATAATTGTTGTTTATTCTGTATTTAATGACATTTGTCGAATTATCAGTACCACAAACCCGGCATGAGCGTATTCGGTCAAATTTCTTCATTGACGAGGCAATAAGCAACTATCTGAGTGGTGATGGATCACCTGTTATATTGCCTCAATATGCGATGAGTTACCATGAA
>JAAXWV010000009.1:4274-14774 GCA_013334845.1 Candidatus Roizmanbacteria bacterium
CCATGAATCAGCAATACTTCGAGCTCATAATAGGACGATTAAGCCTCAAGTGATGAAATTTGTTATTCTGCGTGGCGTTGCATTTGATGAAAGCGCTTTGTCAGATTTTCCCGGAGCCGATATATTATTTCGTCCTAGACTTACTCGCACTGCTATCCAGAATTGCTATTTTGCACCGGGAATACTCCCACCTCTTCCTCAAATACAGGAAGAATATGTGTCTCCTTTAGAAAGGATATTTAATAAAGTTGTGGGAAATAACAAAAATCATGCTTTTTTAAAGAGAGCGTTGGGAGACTCTTATTCTAGAGTACTATATCTGCTTGCAACTAACCCTAGCGTTAGTCAAGAGGATTTAGAAGTCAAGATAAAACGTATATTTCCTGTAGGAGAAAAGGATAAAGTTAGTCTCAAATACGTCACAACCATAATTCAACAGCTAAATGTTGTACTGCGCAATTTGGGATCGCCACTGAAGTACTCGTTTGAAAAACAAAAGCTTGATCTTCGTCAGCCCTAATTATGGGCTTCGCAATAAAAGCCGCAGGGATAGTACATTTTTTCTACCAGGTATATAGAGAGTGATACTAATCGTGCCATTAGTTAAAACGATTTGAGGTAAAGTTCATCTTGTTCTTACCTTGTTGAGTCGGGATATTTATTGAATTATTACATTGCTGAGTTATAGTAGTAGGATCGAAACATCAGCTGTCACATTACTATTACCTTTAGCTCTTGCTCAGTTTATTGCAAGCTATGCCGGTTCAAACATGAACGTTGCTATCAGTAATATTGCTATCGATCTCCATACTTCGGTAACCGGGGTTCAAACCGCCATCACTCTATTTACCCTTACTATGGCCGCCCTTATGATTCCCGGAAGTAAACTGACTGATATTTGGGGAAGAAAACGCTGTTTTTTAATTGGACTTACTGTTTATGGTCTAGGCGCCTTTGTCGCTGCACTATCTCAGGGAATAACCTTACTAATAATCGGGTATTCAATACTGGAAGGAATAGGCTCATCGCTTATGATACCTCCAATTTACATACTTGTAACTGTTGCGTACAGTGATCTCAGATCACGGGCGAAAGCATTTGGAATTGTAAGTGCGATGGCCGGCGTCGGAGCAGCAGCGGGCCCGTTGATCGGAGGAGTGATCACTTCTGCTATTAGTTGGAGAGCTTCGTTTTTACTTCAGGTTGTCGTGGTGGCGGCTATATTATTTCTTGGAAGAGCGATTGTTGACAAAGGCACATATAGCGAGAAAATAAAGTTTGATTTTCTGGGATCCGTCTTATCCGCATTAGGCCTCATACTTATCGTCATCGGTATTTTACAGGCCAAAATTTACGGCTGGTTTGTCAATAAAGAGCCGTTCACTGTCGCAGGAATACAACTCATTCCAGTAGGGGGGATTTCGGCCATTTGGATATTTATTATCTTAGGACTCATTATGCTGGCTCTGTTTTTTCTTCATGCCCGACGACTTGAAAAACATGGTCAAAATCCCCTGCTTTCAACCCGTTTGTTTTTGAGCCGCACTTCAAATCTCGGACTAATAACCCAAAATATACAATGGCTTATCCTGATGGGAAGTTCGTTCGTTGTTTCGGTCTTTCTTCAGGTCGTGCGAGGATTTTCTGCTATCGAAACGGGACTTATCCTGACGCCGGCTACCATCGGTATATTGCTTTCATCCATATCATCAGGTCGATTTGCTGCGCGAAGATCTCAAAGATTTCTCATTCGTACCGGATTTATTACCACGATAGCCGGCATTGCGCTTTTGCTTCTGTTTGCGAATGCCACTTCGAACGTGATTACCTTTGTCCCCGGACTATTTGTGATGGGCTTTGGTATTGGGGTGATGCTTACCGCTTCGGTAAACGTCGTCCAATCGAGTTTCCCAGAAAAAGATCAAGGTGAGATATCAGGTCTATCCCGGAGCGTTTCCAATCTTGGCTCGTCACTTGGCACGGCAATTGTCGGCACTGTTCTCGTCTCAGCAATCGCAGTTGGAAATATGGCTTATGGATATGCACTTATCACGATGATTGTGATCGGAGCTTGCGGATTACTGGCGTCACTATTTTTACCCGGAAATCCGGCTCCGTCATTTTCAGAAGGGGAAAAGCAGAGCTAATCACTCATGTTGCTGTGAAGTGCTGATCTTACTGTTTCATAGGTTAGTGGCATTGACGGGAGTTTCTTTATCTCTTCTTCAGTAAACCAGCCATATTGATTTGCCTCTTCGTTAAGTACAATCGGAGCATATTCATCTTCCATTGTACATAGATAACATATGAAAAGTCCTTGCCAGGTTTTGCGGACCTCAATACGTAAGGGAGTAATCAGTTTTTCGATGATGATATTGATTCCCAATTCTTCCCGGGCTTCCCGAATACCTGTTTGTTCCGTAGTCTCACCAAACTCCATTCCACCACCCGGGAACTGCCACAAATTGTGGTATTTGCTGGATTCATTTTCTTCATGACGGCGCGTAAGCAGAAATGTGTCTCCTTTTTGAATAATGGTGACAACGACTGGCTGGATGACCATAAAAATTATATGTGCTTAACTATCTTTCTATGCAAATTTATTACGTGGTGCGCCCGGGCCGAATCGAACGGCCAACCTATTCCTTAGAAGGGAATTGCTCTATCCAGTTAAGCTACGAGCGCTATATACTGAGCCGACTCGGGGATTCGAACCCCGGACCACCGGTTTACAAAACAGGTGCTCTACCACTGAGCTAAGTCGGCTGAAAGTATATTATATCAACTTTCACTCGAAATTTGAATATTCTTAACTACATCGAATATTTTATCCTATAAATAGCAGTTAATGAAATATAGGCCACATGATATTTACAATATGTTGACCCATATAATATCTAGGTGTATAATACTTAGCTTGACCATATATTTATATACATTGTTATAACAATCTTTATGAAAAAACTACTAACCCTTCTTGCAGCTTTTATTTTTCTATTTCTACAGGTTGCTCCATATATACTTAACTCCGGTAGTGTCGCTGCTTCCGAAGGAGCGAATTTGAGTGTGAGTTGGGATGCGAAAGCTCACTCAGTCAATCTAAATATTCGCACTTCTCAATCGATTCAATACGTATTTGAATATTACACCGGTACCCAAATTGAGGGTGTTCAAGGATCAGGCAATCCAAATCACAACTCATTTAGCCGATCTTTTTACATTGGAAGTTGTTCGGGAAAAATCTGCACACCGAGAAATATTGTACGTGGTATAGTAAAAGTGTCGATACCATCACAGCATAGGTTCTACAGAGTTCACTTTAAAATTAGCAACGATAGATACAATGAAGTATTTGATGGAGAAGCGCATCAGCTTGATTTAACAAACGATGAAATACGGTTTCTCACAACAGGAGATGAAGACAACTCCTGTCACCACAATCCTCACGATATAAGTCCAACAACCACTCCAACGCCCACGGCTACGTCGACCCCGACCCCAACTAATGCAATAACACCGACTCCATCAATCCCTCCGCATAAGTTCCTCTCCCTTGAACGAGTATGTGATGGATACTGGAGAGTGTACAATTTCAACGATTTCACTCTTCCATTTACGTGGGAAGTGATTGATGAGCCAGAAGGGGGATCTGGTTATGCACAGCCTGGATACACCTATTTTCACACTTCCGTCGGATTGAAAGCAGTAAGAATATTTGTTGGTTCTCAAGATGAATCTATGTCTGATTCTGCAGCTGAGTCTTGTCCGATAGAACCTACACCAACTCCCACAGGGACACCAACTGAGACTCCGACAGCTACACCGACTCCTTCGCCTACCGTGACAGCAACCCCGACACCGACAACATCACATAGTTCCTCAAGTAGCAGTTCTAGCTCAAGTAGCTCAAGTAACAGCGGTCCTTTTGTATGTAATGACGAAGCACCTACGGAAGCTCCTCTCAATCTAATTGCCGAGGCAGGGGTGAATAGCGTTACCCTACACTGGCTGAAGCCGTCAGGACCAATGTCGTACTATCTCATTGCCTATGGTGAAAATACTAATGCTGATCAGTACGGTAATCCAAATATCGGTGGACCGGAAACAACCTCATATACTATCTATGGGTTGTCCGCTGGAAAAACGTATTACTTCAAAATGAGAGCAGGTAATGGATGTAAGCCCGGACCATTCTCGAATATAGTTAGTGGTACGCCGCGAGGATATCTACAGTTCACAGCAGCACCTTCGGGATTTGCTGAAAAGGTTCTCGGCGCAAATGAAGTATCGGCAACTCAGTCAGCCACTCTCTCAGGCAGTTTACTTGAAACTGCCGCAACCAGTGAGGTATGTAAAAAATGCCTTTGGTGGCCTTTCCTGCTCGGCGAAGTTCTTTCGCTTGTTGCAGTCGTATATCTGGTAATGAAGAAAAAGATAGTCCGCTACGGCATCTGGTTCGTTACGATTGCCGTGATTACCTATGTCTTGTTCCGATTCGCTAATGTATGTGTCAACAGTCTGATGCCATATACAACTTCATGGGTATGTAACTATTTCCTGATTATCGACGCAGTGTTGGCAGTCGGGGGATATTCACTCATCGGGAGATTGAGGAAGAAAGTTAGCTAACCAGTATGAGTAGAGAGATGTTTGGTAATCAGGAAAGTAGGCCAGCCATAGAAAGCATCGCCCTAAATCGAATTTCAATTCTGGAAAACGGGTTAAAGACAGTAGCCTCACAGAATTTGGACCTGCAGTTTGCACATGGGGCCAGTAATCTTATTAAGAAACTTCAGGTTGGTTATAGAGAGAGAAAGTTCCACTTAGAACCACATATACTCGATATTTATACTGATCACACTGTTAGTGCTGAGATGCGGGATGAAGGAAAGCTACTGGCTGTCATTACTGGCAATACATCATGCATAATTGTATATTTGCCGATAGCCTGCATGGGGAGTCATCTCACCATCACAAGATCGCTTCTTAAAAAACCGGAAGAAGGATTTGGGTTGCAGTTTGATTATAGCCATCCCTGGATTACAAAGGTCGGCACTATTGATGGCAAACTCAAGCGAGCATGTTGCAAATACATTATGGGGGATGTAGCTAAAGTGGTTATCCCACAAGCGACAGTGGCTATCCCTATTTTTAAGAGTATAAATAATGCTATTAACCAGATTCAGTTTTAATAAGTCCGACACGACATTTGCCCTGGATGAACGAATTTTGGGAATTAAAGGACCGGATATTCACGGTGAATGCAGTGTTGATAAAGCAACTGTCTCCATATCTTTGTCAGATAATATAGGACACGTACTACTTATATCGACAGGCAAGGTTTCAAAAGTTGTTCCATTAAGCACGCTTGTGGTACATTTAAATCTCCCAGATCTCATACAACGGCTGTTTGGCATCTACATGGAAATGAACACGACGGTATCACAAAGATGACGCCAATACGAGACTTTTATACCCGGAAAGCGCAGAATTAATTTCAAGATGCTTATCCGCAATAATCAACGTATATAATCGCAAAAGATGAGATCTGATATACTACTTGTATGACATTATTAAATCCCACAAATTATTATCTCTATCCCGTAGCCTGCGGGGAGGGTATTTAATGATAATTTACTAAAATTTACCCCGCGAAAGCGGGTTTTTTTATGCAATATACAAAAGTAGCCATTGTCGGTTTTGGAAGATTCGGAAAAACCCTCTATCGATTACTGAGGGAGGATTTCTCTATCGTCCTTTTCAATAGAAGTCCAAAGGCTTTTGAAAAGCTAGACATTTTAGATGGTGTAACTATCGCACAGTCACTTCAGGAGGTACTGCGATGTGAGGTGATATTTTACGCTGTCTCTATCGGTTCGTTTGAGACGACAATCAGGGAGCACGCTCCGTATTTCACAAATCAGTTGATAATTGATGTATTGTCGGTCAAACAGTGGCCTAAGAAGGTATTTACAAAATACCTGAAAAATACACGAATTGAGGCTATTCTAACGCACCCGATGTTTGGCCCGGTCAGCACTCGGCATGGTTTTGAGGGTCAACGAATCGTTATGGAGAATTTCAGAGTATCACGTGAGAAGTATGAGTTCTGGAAATCATATTTCGGCCGAAAGGGTCTTGAGGTGATAGAAATGCCGGCTAAGGAACATGATGAGCTTGTTGCAAAAACACAGGCAACTACTCATTTTATGGCACGGATTCTGAATGAGTTTGGGTATGGGTCTACACCTATAGATACGGACTCGGTGGCCAAGCAGCGGGAAGTAGTAGAACAGTTGACAGGAAATTCTGAGGTCTTGTTTTACGATATGTTTCGGTTTAATCCCGAGGCACAAAAAGCGCTTATCAAGCTTGAAAAGATATTTAAGAAACTGGCGAGAGAGTGTAGTCGATCGTGATGAACCTTTGGTTGAGCGTCACTAACTGCTGTGCCGGGAGAGGGAGTCGAACCCTCACTCCTTTGGGGAACTGGATTTTAAGTCCAGCGTGTCTGCCATTCCACCACCCCGGCTCTCACTCACTTCATTCGTATAAACATGAAACAGTAACATAGAACTATACTTTCAGTTTGTTACATGTTCTGACCTAGCAATGCGGGTGAACATTCCATGTTATGGTTAACATGTATCCATCTATAAGGAGCTCTATTCTCCTTGATGACGTCATTGTGTAAAACCTTGACTTATTATATCAAACTAAGCTGGGCTGTTCTATTTGAGATTTTGGAGGCTTGATATGCAGGTGCTTTAGACCGAGAGGAGTAACTACCCGTCCGCGAGGAGTTTTTTTAATAAATCCTATCTGGAGTAGATATGGCTCGATAAATTCCTCAATGGTCTGTTGATCTTCGGAGAGGGAAGATGCGATGGTATTTACTCCCAGTGGAGTATTTTGAAACTTTTCCGCTATCAATCGAAGATATTTAATATCGATGTCGGAAAGTCCATATTCATCAAGTTCAAGAAGATTAAATAACTTTTCTACAAGCCCTGCATCAATTTGATGATGTTTGTCTACTTCAAATACATCCCGGGCACGTTTCAGAATCCGGTTTGCCAGGCGAGGAGTTCGGCGTGAACGTTTAGCGATTTCGATAGCAGCCTCTTTGGTAATAGGAATATTTAGTATCTTACTTGAACGCGTAATAATTTCCACCATTTCGTCTGTATGATAGTAATCTAGGCGCAATAACAAGCCAAATCGGTCTCTCAGCGGTGCTGAAAGAAGGGCTAATTTCGTTGTTGCCGAGACTATTGAGATCTTGGGCACTGGCAATCGAACCGTACGTGCGCTGGGCCCCTTTCCGATAATAATATCGAGCGCGTACTCTTCCATTACAGGATAAAGCATTTCCTCAACAGCCTTAGGCAATCGGTGGATTTCATCAATAAATAGTACGTCGTTATCCTTTAGATTAGTAAGTATGGCTGCCAAATCTCCAGATTTTGTTATAGCTGCTCCTGAGGTGATCTTCAAGTCGCCATTTAGTTCGTTGGCAATAATATAAGCAAGTGTAGTTTTGCCAATACCAGGCGGTCCGTAAAATAGAATATGCTCACTCGGTGTTCCCCGACTTTTTACCGCATCAACGAACACCTTCAACGTCTTTACGATATTTTCCTGTCCTATGTAGTCTCCGAGTAATTTCGGGCGTAAATTATTTAAATCTATCGGTACATCCATACGAGTATCTTAACAGATTGATAAACGATCGTTCAACTAGTTAGCTTTAATCCTGCTTTAATTTTATCTTCAATGCTTAAATCGGGAGGTATTTTTGAAAGTAGCTCACGCGCCTCTTGTGCTTTAAACCCAAGGGCAACAAAAGCATCGACGACAGTTTTATCATCGTCAGAAACCATCTTTTCAGAAGGCAGTTTAAACTCTGATTTGAGTTTTTGAGAAAGCTCGAGCACAATTTTTAATGCCGTTTTTTTACCAAGGCCGGGCACCTTTGAGAAATACTCAGCATCATTGTCTCTCACAGCCTGAATAAGATCATCTACTTGAGTACGGCATATTACCGAATATGCGGTTTTAGGTCCTACTCCAGGAACATCAAGAAGCAGCTTAAACATCATGTGCTGATTCTTCGACTCAAATCCAAACAGAGCCTGTACATCTTCCCTGACATGATGATAGGTATAAATTTCAATATCTACTGGAAGGAATTTGTTGCTGAGTGAAGGAGGAAGGTAAACGAGGTAAAACAGCCCGGAAACGGTCTCTATAAGTCCTTCATTACCATCACATTCAACGAGTTTACCCTTTATTTTACCAATCATAGCCTCATTATATCATTTCAAGGCTCTCTATTTGCCAGAGACGATTATACTTTGCTACACGCTCGCCACGTGATGGTGCACCGAAGCGTACAAAATCAGCCTGAAGTCCCACCGCCAGATCTGCTACAAAAGTATCGTTTGTCTCACCACTTCGTTGAGAAATGATATAGCTAAATTTGTTTTGACGAGCTAAATTAATCAGCTCCAGTGTCTCCGTCACTGTACCAATCTGGCTTGGCTTGATAAGAATAGAGGAACAAGAACTCTCTTTAATGGCTCGGGATAGACGTTCCTTGTTTGTGGCCAATAGGTTTCCTCCTACTAAATAAGTCTGCTCGGGTGTGCTTTCCGACATCTTTTTCCATCCATCCCAGTCATCATCCTGAAGAGGATCTTCTATCGCTAGAACAGAATATACGCTCAATAGATGTAGAAGATACTCTATGTATTCTTCACGTTTTAACGGGTGGGGTTTGTCTTTGACGATATAACGATCATCTTTGTAAAAATGATTTGCAGCAATATCAAGGCCAAAAAAGACATCGAGTCCCGGCTTGAGATTCCTTTGGTTGAGTGCCTCATTGAGCACTTCGAGCGCATCAAGGTTAGTACTGAAATTGGGGGTGAAGCCTCCCTCTTCGCCCACTGAAACACTTGCATTCCGATATTCAAGTACCCGTTTTAATTCATGATAAACCTCAACTCCGATCTGATAGGCCTTTGCAAAATTGAAAGAAGATGATGGAACGATCTGAAACTCCTGAAAATCGAGGTTGTTGTTTGCATGTTTCCCTCCGTTAATAATGCTAAAGATAGGTGAGGGTATTCTATCTATCACAATATCTTTTGCAAATATCGACTTATAGAGCGTATTAATATAGCGAAAAAGAGGAATGTGGTTGTCTGCAGCTGCCGCTTTCGTGAGTAGCTGTGAGATCGCGAGCGTCGTATTTGCACCTAGTCGGGACTTATTCTTAGTTCCGTCAGCCTTTATGAGCCAATAATCGATCTCTACCTGTTTTGTTGGCTGAATTCCTATTAATTTTGGCGAAAGTAGTTCGTTTATATATGATACAGCTTTCCTAACACCCATATTATCGAAGCGGGCAGGATCGTTATCGCGAAGCTCCAGTGCCTCGTATTTCCCTACAGTACTTCCTGAGGGTACAGAAGTTACTACCTCAATGCCGTTGTCGAGAGTAAGTCTTGATTCAATAGCAGGATATCCACGCGAATCAATAATTTCATACGCGATAATTTTAGTAATTTTTCCCATATTATTTCGTTTCACCAAGCTTCTTTTCTATATCGTGGATGAGTTCGCGAGTTCGTTCTATTGCATCAGGGTTTACTGAGACACTGGTGATGCCTGCCTTAACCAGACGTTCTACAAGTTCCGGATAATCGGAAGCGGCTTGGCCACAAATCGAGCATGTGATTCCATACTTGGAGCAAGTATTTACGATATGTTCTAACAGATTTGAAACTGCTGGACAACGCTCATCGTAGATATATGAAACTTCCTCGTTGTCTCGATCAACCCCCATCAACATCATAGTAAGGTCATTCGTTCCGATTGAAACGCCATCAATGCCAATCTTGATAAACTCTTCAAGCTGTAGGGCACATGCAGGAACTTCCACCATGATCCAAAGTTTAAATCCCGGAAGTTCAAACATTCCGTTTTGCGTCATAATGTTTTTAATCTTGATGAGCTCCCAGGGAGCACGAACAAAAGGAATCATCATATGAACATTGCGATACCCCATCTCCCATATTCTTTTAATTGCCTCCAATTCCAGCTCAAATACTTCAGGGGCCTGAATGTATCGTGAAGCTCCCCGGAATCCCAACATTGGATTTTCTTCTTCGGGCTCGTAGCGACTGCCGCCAATCAGTTTGCGGTATTCATTGCTCTTGAAATCCGACAGGCGCACGATGACCGGCTTGGGCCAGAACGCAGCCGCAATGGTGGCCACACCCTCAGCCACGCGGTCCACATAAAAAGCCCTGGGCGATGCATGGCCACGCGCCACGGATTCCACCGCTTTCTTCAAATCAGCATCTACATTGGGGTAGTCCAGGATCGCCTTCGGATGTACACCAATGTTGTTGTTGATGATGAATTCCAGCCGCGCCAGACCCACGCCGGCATTGGGGAGCTGGCAGAAATCAAAGGCCAGCTGCGGATTGC
>JAAXWV010000181.1 GCA_013334845.1 Candidatus Roizmanbacteria bacterium
CAAGAGAAGATGAGACATTGAGAACAGCGTTTACAAGCTTGCGATTCCGGAACTCGGGTATAAGCAGCTGCCATAACTCACTGATAAGCTTTTGCGTCTGGAACTGCTTGTATTCGACATCTGCCTTACACCCTTCGGGAGATTCCACTTTTGCTTCAATGACGAGCATTGATTCAGGAGACATCAGCAGGATATCCGGTTTTGCGTTAAATGCCCATTTGACTTGTTTCAACTCATCGAGCCCGGCCGCCTTCAATGCCTCTATATTCCAGTGATTCGGATTCCAGAGTTTCTTTTTTTCGGATGCTGTCCAGAACAGATCATGCTTGTCGAGAACGTCTGCAGAGATGCGATATTCCTCAAAAATCAATTTGAGCAGAGCTCTTCTGAGGTTGTGTGTTTCCGGAGAATAGGCAACAGGATCGCCCAGGTCACGCCAGTAATCACGGAGCGCAGCAGCTTCAACGTAGACTTCAAGTTTTTCAGGGTCAAGGATGATATTGCATTTTTTACTCGCGAGTTCAGCAAACCCCTGCCGAACTTGTCCGGACATGAGGAGAGCATGACCCAGCAAAAAGCAAAAAAAACGCTCTTCTCTGTTAACCTTTGAATATGATTTTTCGCTGAACATAATTTTGAAGAATTATGGGTTAATTATTTTTGAACAACCCGCCATTTCGATATATAAATGTTTTTACTGGTATTGAACAATACTCTTGTTATCTATCCCCGAGCTACTGCTGTTATTGAACAACGTCCCGAACTCCCCCCCTCTTCGGGGAGATATTTCACTTACGGATGTCCGTCGTGTCTTTTTTCATTCTCTGATGCTCGGCACCGGCCATCTCAATAGTCCTGCCAAGGTCTGAATACGTTACAGCAGAAAACACTGCTTTGAGAGATGGTAACGTAATTGAGTGCTGACTTCGTGTCCTTGCATTACGCCTATCTCATCAGCCCTCGCAACATCAGATTTTGCTGTTGCTGTAGCATCATCTGCTGTTGTTGACTCATCATATCTTGTTGTTGTCTTTGCAACATTTCCTGCTGACTCCTCATCGCCTGCTCAGCTCTTTGCCTTTCTAAACTATTTAATAGTTGGGCATTTTTTTGATCAATTTGCTGCATCGCTTTAGCATTAGTAGAAGAGCTCCGTTGAATCTCATTTAGTGACTTGTCTGTTTGTTTTATAAGATTAGCATCTAATGCACTTAAAGATTGTCTAAGATTTTTCGCAACAGCAACCATCTGACTAACATCTTTTACAACATAATCTATCTTTTGAACTGATAATGAAACCTGATCAAGGTCCAAATTAATAGAATCTAGTCTTCGTTCTGTATTAATAGCTTTTTTTTCTATTCTCTTAACAAGAGCACTCATATTCTGCGAATAGTCTTGATTTAGATTCGACTCATTAACTCCAATAATTATAGCATATAATGTAAGAGGGACAGCAGTAAAAAAAGTAACAATTTTGACATACTTTTTATCAGAATAATGAGATAAAATAAGGCTCCACATCACAACAATTTGTGTAACAATAATGTTAATTGCAGGATTTAATAATAAACTTTTCATTCCACACCTCCTATAAAATTAAGGATTACAATTTACAAGGCACATACTAAAAATCGATGGTGATCCCCTCCCCAATAACTAAACGATCTAAAGTAGAGTTTTCCAGCGATTTGCGTCAAATTCTGCAAGTGTTAATCGGCATGGGCAAAATTATCCAGTACTCAATCAAAATTACAGGGCATTCTTGAACAAGTTAATTTTAATTGAGTGAGGGGAAATAACTTCAACATGAATATGGCCATTCAATTCTGAAACCTCCTGAAACCAGCGCTTAAGCGGCACACCGCCCATGATCCGGGGAGTATGATTTGTATTAGCAGAACGATTGATATACCCGGTAAACTCGTTGGCTAAACCATCGCAGGAAATTGATATCTCTTCGAGATCGGCACCGAACAAATGTTGATACCTGACGCCTACATTGAAAAAGCCTGAATTGAAATATGCTGAGTGTAAGGTGAGTATAAAACAATTTTCAGGTAGAGGAATAGCCGCTTGCAAAGATTTATCCATGTTTCGACGCATAAATCTTTTTTCCGTGAAAGTCTCTGGACTCACAGACTTTTGCTCATCTGCCTTTCTTTCATTGACTGACCTTGCTGTTTCCGCCTTTACCTGCCCATTCCACTCTGGATTCAGCTTGTTGATGAGATCGTCTTCCAGACCTGCCACAAGGTTTATATGAAAAGATCCGTAATGATGCAGTCCATTGTCCCGCAAGCCAAGGATCTGAACGACTCGCCCTTTTTCAAGAGCCCCGAGTATGTTTGCTCTGTTCTTTATGTTGGTCGATTGGGTTGGCCCAGGACGTTGATATCCATACATTCGCCGTTCAAGAGGCTGAGTGGTTTTACCGATATACATTACATTTACATCGACAACAAAAGCATAGATGACATTCTGGTCACTTTGCATGTTTGTAAGCTGTAACTTCGGCTCATTACCTGATAAGCACCAGTGCCCAACGACCTGAAAACCGATCTCAAATAAACGGAGCATAAAGGGTTCTTTTTTTTGATAGTGATAATCTATAGCTGTTAGCCACGAAGTAGCCCTGATGCTACTGACTTGCGCATATACGCTATCTAACAAGCTTCTGGATAAGCTTGCATCGCTCCTTCATGTTTTTTCTCCACTTTTCAGATCGCCGACATGCATCGGGATGAGGCAGATATAAAACAGGGTAGTTGCCCAATTTTGTTGCGTATGCAATTTCACGAGACAACAAATCATCAGCTTTAGCACTCTTATTACCTGAAATCGCTTGAGCAACCTCTTCTCCGAGTGTCAGAATCAGTTTAGGCTGACAGAGTTCGCACTCTTCACGCATCCATTTCATGCTATCTTCAGCGATTTCCAGAAAACGAGAGCGTAGTACCGGCACCTTAAATTCCGGAAAAACATCACCACAGCTCATCTCATGATCTTTCTTATAAAGGAAAACCTTGACCAGATCGGTTATCCAGCATCGTTCCGCTGTAAAAGATAATTCTGACAACAAGTACTTTCTTAGTCCATCACCAGACTCAAGGGTTCTAACTCGCTGCCCATCAAAATACTGTTCATAGCCAAACGGTTGCAGGTTATCAGCAGTTGGAATAAGGCGGCTTTTACCAGGCGTTTTCTTTGATGGTCTGCTTTCAAATCTTGCAGATGGATAGGCACCAATGATCATCAACCCTCCAACAGGAGTTTGAATCGGCGGTAAGGGGCGAATAGGGTTTCCCTTCGGATAGGTATAGGGCTCTGGCAGCAATTTAATTGTGCTTGAATATTCACGTGAGCACCGCTGCTGATAATCGAGAATCGCTTTATTACTTGTTGACATGAGCAAATCAATAGAATGATTTAAAAAGGTAAATCCATACACACATTTTCCCTTTTCAACACTGGCCCAAACGCCACCCTAGTGCATGATTGTTATAGGTCTACTACCCCAGATAAACCTCCTCATTATGCCATTTGAGATAATCGGTCGATGGTTTATGAAATGGTGAGCCCGGAGGTCTCATCAACGTGCCATGTAGACGATAGTAATCTTTTCCGTTTTCGAACTCC
>JAAXWV010000182.1 GCA_013334845.1 Candidatus Roizmanbacteria bacterium
TTAAAAAGAAAGTACCGGCAGCCACTAGTACCACCCCAACACCCACACCAACTCTTGGTGAACCGAAAAAGGTGAGTATGCCAACTCAACCAAAGACTGCTACGCTTTCACCAAAAATACAGCTTCCCAAAGAAGCTAGTCCGGAAGCGCAACAATAACATGGTAATTACTAAAAGGCCCCGTAAGGGGCCTTTTTTGGTAATGAAGAGACTGGGTATAGGAATAATATCGTCATTGCGAGCGAAGCACCAGCCTGCCGGTAGGCAGGAAGCAATCCCCGGTTGAAGTGTCATTGCGAGCGGAATGAAATGGAGCGCGGCAAGCCCCTTGCAACATGGAGTTTGCTTCGTCGTGTCGCTCCTCCTGCCCGACACACAAGGCCCAGCCTTGCTGCCGTTGCGGACGCGGCGCAATGACATATCTTGTAATTTGAGTATGAGAATTTGAGGATTTGTTTAGGATTTAGCGCTTAGGACTAAAGCGGAAATTGTTACGATGGATCTTGATACGCCCCTGCCATCAATGACTATATACTAAATACTATCTACTTAATTGTTCAAGCTCTCTACTATTTCAAGAAGTTAAGTGGATTCAAGAGGGTGCTGCCAGAACGAATTTCAAAGTGCAAATGAGTGCCTGTCGAACGTCCGGTCGAACCCATGAGGCCGAGTTGACTGCCCTTTCCTACCGCTTGTCCGGCAGATACATCGATGCGAAGCAGATGTCCATACAGAGTCTGATAGCCATTACCATGATCAACGATGACGTGACATCCATATCCATAATTGATACAACCTGCATACACGACCGTACCAGTATCAGCAGCAATAACCGGCGGATTTGAAGAATTTGCGATATCAAGTGCCATATGGTACCAGATCGGATACTGGGTAATAATACCGGTTGTCGGCCAGATAAAGTTTGAGGTGCCTTGCACTCCTGCCTGAATTTGCGCGAATACCGGTGCGCTGTAGGTTGGCTTCTGTTCCTCAATCACCCCATCTGGTACATAAAGGGTCTGACCAGGAGTGAGGGCGAAGGTCTCAGAATCTTCAAAATCATTGAAGGGAAAGTTCACGATCTTTTGAGCATCAGTCTTATATTTTTTAGCGATGCTATAAATATTCTCGCCCGACACTACTTTATGTACTACACCAGTGACCGGAGGAATTTTAAGCACCTGCGATGGCTTGATAGTATCGTTTTTGAGGTCATTAGCCCATTTAATAGTATTGACCGAGATATCAAATCGTTTGGAAATTGTTTCAAGAGTATCCCCGTTCTTCACAGAGTAATCTTCAACCTTATCCCGAGGCTTTGAAGAAATGACAGTTCCCAGAGCATTGTCGTACGGATTATAGGAAACAACCGCTGCCTGGACATTTTTCGAACTCACATCAAAGTTATTGATAAATGGATTATTTTCTGCAATGGCCGGAGCGCCGATTATCGCCGCTGCCACAAGTATAAGAAGCGAAGTATTAAGAAAGGAGGTGGAATATTTGCCACGCTTTACGATAAGTAAAGCCACTACTACATCTTTTAGGGACTCAAAACTATGGCCGAACGAAATGACTCGGCTTCGAGAATAATCCTTAAAAAAAGTGATAAACTGTTTGAAGTCTTGCATAGGCAGGCTCTGTAATTGTATCAGAACAACTGCCTTCTTACAAGAAAGCTACTCCAATCTTACAAACAGGCCTATTTACCCATCGCGTCCAAGATACGTTGAATCGCCACCTCAAAAGCTGCCTGTTTGAGCGGTATTTTTTTCTTAAGAGATACTTCCCATACGCTGTTAAAGGCACGGGTCATAGTCTCTTCCAACTTATGATTTACCTCATCTTCGCTCCAGTAGTATCCCTGTCTTCCCTGTACCCATTCAAGATATGAGACAGTAACTCCCCCGCTATTTGCCAACACGTCGGGAATGATAATTACACCCTTTTTGGACAAATACTCATACGCTTCCTCGGTAATGGGTCCGTTTGCCATCTCAATAATCACCTTTGCCTTAATTCGCTCCATGTTGTCTTTATTAATAACATTCTCCAGAGCAGAGGGAACGAGAATATCGACGGGAAGTTCAAGTAGTTCTTCATTAGTGATCGGTTTCCCTCCCGCGAGATCGCAGACACCGCCAGCACAATAGCATCCGGCAATACTCCCTTTTTCTTGTTTACATTTCATTACCAGAGGGATATCCAGTGAATGATAGTCTTTCCCATTTGCCTTCATGACTCCGCCTTTTGAATCAGAAAGGGCTATTATGCTAAAACGTGAATGTGCTGCAATTTCAGCGAAATAGTAACCTACGTTCCCGAATCCCTGAACAGCAATAGTCTGGAGATCAGTTTCCGGATGAAGTTCTTTTAATTTACTAATGAGTACTTTTAGCGCAATCACACCGCCTCTTCCTGTTGCTTCTGTTCTTCCAAGCGATCCTCCTCGCGCAATCGGTTTTCCGGTAAAGGCTGATGGAGCCTTGTGCCCGACTATCTTTTCGTATTCATCAACCATCCACGACATAATCTTTGCATTGGTATTTACGTCTGGGGCCGGTACATCGCGGTCAGGGCCGATAACCAACGATAATTTAGCCGCAAAAGCCCGTGAAAGGCGCTCCAACTCAGTTTCAGATAGGTGTTTCGGATCTACAATAATGCCTCCCTTGCCTCCACCAAAAGGAATTCCGGCCACCGCACACTTTATACTCATAAGAGTCGCCAGTGCTTGCACCTCCTCATGGGAAACATTTGGATGAAAGCGGATTCCCCCCTTATACGGTCCGAGTGCACTGTTGTGCTGAGTACGAAAACCTTTAAAGACCTTACGTCGTCCGTCATCCATACGAATAGTCATGCCGAATTCATAAGCAATCTCCGGCTCTATGAGATGTTCCGTCATTTCAGCTGAGACTTTGAGGTCAGCAGCTGCTTTTTTAATGATCTTCTGAGCACTCTCTAGCATTTTTTTTCCAGCTTGTTCCATATCGTGTTATGTGAATTAAATTAATAAGCTATCACTCTTCCAACCAATGCTCGGCATCGAGCGAGGCAGCCACTCCCATTCCAGAAGCGGTCGAAGCTTGGCGGTATACCCGATCTACACAAACTCCCGCCGCAAACACACCGCGTTGTGAGGTTGCAGTCTGATAATTGAGGTTAAAATCGTGAGACAACTCCTTTGTTCCCTCACCTTTTCGAACGGCATCGTAAGCAGCCACTGCACTTGTTAAAATATACCCCTTTTCATCGCACCTTATCTGATCTTTGAAAAGTTCCGTATCCGGTTGGTGCCCAATGGCCACGAATACCCCATCCAGTGCCAACTCGCGAGTTTTGTCGCCTACGTTGAGCTTCACTCCAGACACTTTCTGTTCGCCAAGCACTTCCTCCACATGAGCATTCCAAATCACCTCGATATTGGGATGATTAAGTACACGTTCCCGCATAATCTTTGAGGCGCGGAATGAATCGCGACGATGAATAATGTATATTTTTTTCGCAAATTTGGTGAGTGCTGAAGCATCTTCCAGTGCGGTATCTCCCCCACCAATTACTGCTACCGTTTTGCCACGGAAAAAGAATCCGTCACAGGTAGCACACGCTGAAACTCCTCGCCCCCTCAAACGCTG
>JAAXWV010000183.1 GCA_013334845.1 Candidatus Roizmanbacteria bacterium
TTCATTAATGATCGGCAGTGCATTGTTAGGCATATCGAAGACCTGAGTAAATCCACCCTTGAGAGCTGCCACAGTCCCCGTGTAAAAATCTTCTTTATGGGTTTGCCCCGGATCACGAAAATGAACATGAATATCAATCAGACCTGGAAAGGTTGTTGAGGTCATAAATGAATTTGTAAATTTGTAATTTTTAATACTCCTTCCACTCCTTAACCTGTAACTTCGATAATCCGTTTTCAATCAACGATTTGATAAATAAACTCGCCTTGTGCCGGTTAGTAAATAAACTAATATTGTGGTCAACTGCTACCCTGCGTAAAATATAGCGATCCCGGATATCTTTCGGATACCGGTGATCGGTGATATTGATCGCCAAATCAACCAGCCCTTTTTCGAAACAGCTTAGTACATCCGGCTGTTTTTTCTCATGCAGTTTATACAACACTTTTGCTTTCACGCCATTGAGCTTCAAAAATTTCGCTGTCTTCTCTGTTGCGTAGATGGGCAGCCCCAGCGCCTTTAACCGAAGGAAACTTCCCATAAATCGAATCTTATTTTCTTCATCACCGATAGACACAAATACTCCCTTTTTAGGAATCGAAGCACCTACGCTAATTTGAGCCTTCAGATAAGCCTCTTCGAGTGTCCTCCCAAAACAGGCAGCTTCACCAGTTGAGGCCATCTCTACCCGCAAAATGGGATCTGCCCCTTCTAGACGTGAGAATGAGAATTGGGGCGCTTTCACCACACAATAATTCGGATACGAAATCTCTCTCGGTTTGGCCGCGTGAAATAAAGCATCCACCAGTATCTCGGCAAAGTTGACCCCTGTAGCCTTCGAGATGAATGGGAGCGTTCGAGAAGCTCGAACATTGACCTCGATCACAAAAATTTCACCCTTCTTAGCAATATATTGTATGTTGAACGGGCCTGTAATCTTGAGAGCCTTTGCGATACGTTGCGATGTTTCGATAATCTTTTTCTCCGTGTGAAGGAAGATTTTTTGAGGTGGATAGACAATGTCGGCATCTCCCGAATGGACTCCGGCATTCTCGATATGCTCTGAGATTGCCTGAACCATAATTTCCCCATCCTGAGCAATACCGTCGAACTCCACTTCTTTTGCATTGTTCATAAACTTAGAGACGGTAATCGGGTGTTCTTTACTCACCACTACAGCTCGATTAATGAATTCGATAAGCTCGGTTTCATT
Source organism: Candidatus Roizmanbacteria bacterium (assembly GCA_013334845.1). Lineage (GTDB taxonomy): Bacteria > Patescibacteriota > Microgenomatia > UBA1406 > GWC2-37-13 > JAAXWV01. The sequence goes on from JAAXWV010000183.1 coordinate 1,214, forward strand.
CACACAGATATTCATTGCACTGCCCGACAACACATAGGAGGGCCGGATAAGAACCGGGAAGCCAACCTTCTTTGCAAATTCCTTCACCTGATCAAGTGTGGAAAACTTATTCCAGTAGGGCTGCGGGATATTAAGGTTGTCCAGAAGAGCTGAAAACTTGCTGCGATCCTCTGCCCGATCGATATCAGATGGATCTGTTCCCAAAACATTGATGTGGGTACTGTCCAGTTTTTGAGCAAGATTATTAGGCGTTTGGCCACCCACGGAAATAATAACCCCCTCCGGGTTTTCAAAATCATAAATATCACTGACTCGTTCGAAACTCAGTTCTTCAAAGAATAAACGATCAGAAATATCATAGTCGGTGGAAACCGTCTCCGGATTGCAGTTGACGATAATCGATTTACGCTCGTATTTTTTCAGATGCATTGCGGTATTTACGCATGTCCAATCAAACTCAACAGACGAACCGATACGATAGGGGCCAGAACCCAATACCATTACACCTTTTTTCCCCAAGGGGGCGACATCGTGATGACCTCCGTTGTACGTCATATACAAATAATTCGTTTTAGCAGGAACCTCGCCACCCATAGTGTCAATCTGAAATACAAAAGGCGTGATACCCATTTTTTTTCGAAGTGCTCTCACTTCAGCCTCCTTCATATCTCGTACAGATGCTATCTGTTTATCTGAAATTCCGATCTGTTTAGCTTGTAATAGTAAGTCTGCCTTCAATTTTTTCACCTCAGTAAGCGTGGTGAGCATATTGACAATATACTTTACGCGCTGTAAAAACCATGGATCGATACCTGTTATGTCATAAAGTTCATCGACAGTAATGCCGCGCTTAAATGCTTCGGCAAGCACAAAAAGGCGCTTAGGAGTCGGGATTCTCAATTGCGTCATAAACGCTTCATTATCTTTAGGAAACTCGCAGCTATTTACTCCCTCGTAGCCAAGATCAAGCATACGGACTGCTTTCTGAAGTGCTTCTTCAAAGGTACGACCAATGGCCATCACTTCTCCCACTGATTTCATACTGCTGCCAATTTTCTGTTCAACTTTATCGAATTTGTCAAGATCCCACCGGGGCATTTTCACAACGATATAATCGAGTGCCGGTTCGAAACACGATTGGGTCACCTGAGTAACCTGATTCTTAATTTCGGTGAGACTCTTTCCCAGTACCAGCTTTGCTGCCACATACGCAAGCGGATAGCCGGTTGCTTTTGAAGCCAATGCCGAAGAGCGAGACAATCGAGGGTTGAGCTCAATTACATAGTATTCCAGCTCTCCCGTTTTCGGATGGGGATTGACGGCAAACTGTACATTGCACTCACCAATAATGTTCAGACTGCGAGCGATTTTAATCGAAATATTACGCAGCTCGTGATATTCGTAGTTATTAAGTGTCTGACTTGGGGCGACTACAATCGATTCTCCGGTATGAATCCCTAGTGGATCCATATTTTCCATATTACAGACTGTGACGCAGTTATCATTAATATCACGCACCACTTCGTACTCAATTTCCTTAAAGTGATGAAGATACTTTTCAACGAGTACCTGAGGAGAAAATGCGAACGCATTACCCGCAATCTCCCGTAATTCGGCCTCGTTTTGAGCGACACCGGATTTTTGACCGCCGAGAGCAAAAGCGGCACGTACCATGAGTGGATATCCAATTTTTTCCCCTATTTTTATCGTCCCTTCCACGGTGGTTGCAGCCTCACTTTGAGGAGTTGAGATACCAATCTTATGCAGATGGTTTGCAAATTTTTCCCGATCTTCCGAAAGGTCAATTGTCTTGACAGAGGTGCCTAGAACCTGAACTCCATACTTCTGTAGAATCTTCTTTTTATATAAACTCATTCCGCAGTTGAGCGCTGTCTGACCTCCGAATGAAAGGAGAATTGCATCAGGCCTTTCTTTTTTAATGACCTCTTCGACAAAGTATTCATTCACTGGCAAAAAGTACACATGATCACTCAAAAATTCACTGGTTTGGATCGTAGCAATATTGGGATTAATGAGAACGGTCTCGATTCTCTCCTCTTTGAGTGCTTTGATAGCCTGAGATCCGGAGTAATCAAACTCACCGGCTTCACCGATTTTCAACGCTCCCGAACCGAGAATGAGTACTTTTTTGGGTTTCATAAGCGGAGTGATCTGTTATTAATTCTTAATTTGAAATTTTTAATCAAATCGAAATCTGAAATTCAATGTTAAAACCTTTATTAATCATCCTTTTTCCGGGTGGCCGAGCCAGAGGGTGCCCTACAGCGCACAGCTTCGCCGGCTTCCGAGGCGGGCGAGCACTGAAGGGAAAACTGGCGAGGGCAGGCCTCCGGAAAAGTAAAAGATGGATTCTCGCCTGCGCGGGAATGACGAACGAATTGCAGAAAATAATCAAACACC
>JAAXWV010000010.1 GCA_013334845.1 Candidatus Roizmanbacteria bacterium
TCCTGGAAAACCTCTGATTATTATGCCGACTTCAATTGTGCCGAAGCCAAAAGAGTTCTGCGTTAAATATGGCAAGTCGGCATAATCCTGGAGTCGGCATTATGGCGCAGTCTATGGCAGGTAACGAGAACACTGCTGATTTTTGCATAATGCTCCACCCGTTTTTGAATGGCACGAACAGAGATCGGCTTGCCTTTGCAACGGCCTTTCTCTGCTAAAAAAATCTGTTTCTTGTCGGTTGCCGGTCTTTCCCGCAAGTACCTGGCTAAGGCTACTGCGGCATCATTACTGATAAATACCATGCGATCTTTAGCACCTTTGCCTGCTTTGATTAAAATCTGACTACGTCTGTAGTCAATAACATCGAGAGTGAGATTGGCGACCTCCTGCACCCGTATTCCGCAACGGAGCATCAGCATAAATATTGAAAGATCCCGTTTGCTTGCAATGCAATTCAGAAACAACTCGACATCACTATCAGGCAGATATCTTGGCAGTGGGTGAGGCTCTCTAAGCATGAGGCCAGTGATAACAGGGTTTTCCATTGAAACATCTTCCTCATCCCTCAGATAATCGTAGAAGCCTCTGATACTCGAGATATGACAGTTGATGGTACGTGGTGCCATCTTTTTCTCTAGTAAACAGTCAATGTACATCCTCACTTCCTTTACTGTTGTCGATTCAACAGGAGTTGCTACCCAACTGAAAAACCGTTGCAACCGATGGAGGTAGTTTTTAACCGTGAGGTCCGAGAAGTTTTTTCTCTTCAAAAACAGCCTGTAGTTCAGGATTGACTCTGTCATATTCATGGCGGTCCCCCTTTTCTATAATCTCCATAGCCTTGAAATAGGCGTCTTCCCGCGTTACGTCTGATATTCTCGCATATCGGAGGGTGATATCAATAGTCAGGTGCCCAAGAAGTTGTTGCAGCACCTCGAGGCGCAAGCCAGCATTAATCATGTGTGTTGCAAATGTGTGTCGTAACGAATGAAGACTATATCCCTTGCCCTCAAATCCTGCCTTTTGCACAGCCTCTTGCATTATCATCCATGCCCCAACATATGAAAGCTCCCGGCCTGCATAGCCATAGAACAGGTATTCGCTCATCGTTTGCCTGATAGCTAGCCATTTCCTCAGAGCCTGTTCGGCAGCACTGCTGTAGTAGACAACCCTACCGTGTAGATTTTTCTCCCCCAGGTACAACAGTATCTTTCGCTCTGACTGAACGATATCAGACAGCTTTACCCTGAGCAGTTCTCCGATGCGCATTCCCGTATGGAGTAATAACAGGATGAGGGCATGATCTCGAACGTTTGTGATGGCTTGAAGAATCTTTTGTAGATCTTCCGCCGGAATTGCCCTGGGCAGCACCTCCGGTAGCTTGAGTCGGATCTTTTTCTGCAAAATATCGGCGGGTAGCACATCATTATTCTCCAGATAACGGAGAAAAGCGTACACCGTGTGCAGGTGATTTCTTACAGAGTTAATTTTTAACCCACGTTCCTTTTCATGCTCAACGTAAGCAGCAATATCGCTCCGCTTGATTTCTTTGATATCTTCTCTGCTTAATGCCTTGAAAAAAGATAGGAAAAGACGGATTGTTTGTCCCGTTTGGCTGAGGGAAGAAACTGAGTGATTTTGACGATACTTGTCGTGGAGATAGGAAATGGCATATTCGAAGCCGGGCAGGCCACCAGCCTCCAGCTTGTCTATAGCACGGTTAAGGCTCCGTCTTTGCTTACTGGGATGATAAACGTAAAATGCCCCGGCGGAGGGTGCAAATAATGTGCGTATCGACTCCGCATCTACATTTCCATGGTCCTCAAGTGGAAAGAGGAAAGAATGGTTGGTGGAATGAACAGACTGAAGCCAATCATTGGGATAAAAACTTTCTGGGAAACCGAGTGAAATGGTCATAACGTCCTCCTTCTTCTTGTGAAAAAACAGGATGTTGATGACCATATTATAATACAGATTAGGTCACTATTTTATTACGTATATACAGTAGAAACCTCTGGTCGGAGTTCTTTCGCACTTACAAGAGCTTATCTTTGGTAAGCTACAGTCTGCATTTGCTCCATTTCCGATCAATTCTCAGTAGTTAGCCGATCCTACCCTCTCAGAAATTATCTAATTTTTTCAACCCTTTCAACAGGTTGAGATTGGCAATGCAAATCTCAACTCTCATCTCTCGCCTGTTGTTTTTTAACAAGTCCCAATTACCAGCGTGGAAACACTTCCCCTCTATTTATCGGATAAATCTAGTTCATCTAACTTTTTCCTTATTTCAACTATTTTTCACATGTTCCCATTTGCGTATCCTCTGTGTTTTTCTCTGTATTTTTCAGGGGGACATTATTTCACCTTTTAAATCATTATCAGTTATATATTAGCGCTTTCGTTCGACGTATATACATCCTTTATAAGCCAGGCATAAATGACATCAACAGTAAGACAATCATAGTTTATGCACAGGTGGCAACTACTACAATGTGCCACTTTTAATCATCCAACGAATGATGTATATTAATATCACTCTGGCGATAGGCAGTCTTCTGCCTATTACCCATCCGTATCACTCAGTGATGTTATGGATCTCTCAGTGCGCCTGTTTTGTCTTGAGAACTCCTCTTGGTTGATGCCATGTGCGCTTGCGCTAGGTTGCCGGAGTAAAGGATGGGTATGTTTATGAAAATAATTAAGAACATAAACTACCGCCTAGTTCGAAAGCGTCTTGATTTAGCGTATAAGACTGGAGCCACTGTCTTTATTTGGCTGAAAGTCGTTAGTGCTATTATTGACCTTTTGAACATGGCGATTAACTACTTCAAAACACACTCGAACCGTGCCCCCATATCAAAAATGGGTCTCGAAGTTTGAGATCAAACCAGGATCATGGGTTTTTGTCCCTTCCTCCCAGTCTATTTCATCAGGCAATAGAATAAAAGCTGACATTGAGCGCATTTGGCAACCGCCGAAGAATTATTTTCATTTACGAAATGGTGGGCATGTCACAGCAATTAAAATGCACTGCCGCAGCAGATCCTTTATTCACTTGGACATCAAAGACTTCTTTGGATCAATCAATAGATCAAGAGTTACCCGTTGTTTGAAACAATATTACAGCTATGCTGTGGCACGAATTATTGCAAATCAGTCAACCGTGCTATTACCAGAATCAAGTCCTGCAAAATTCATTCTGCCATTCGGTTTTGTGCAATCACCTATCATTGCCTCATTATGCTTGCATAAGAGCTACCTAGGGGAAACAATCACTAAGTTGTCCAACACTGTCGGTATCAATCTTAGTGTTTATATGGATGACATCATCATCTCGTTAAATGATCAACAAAAAGCAGATATGGTCCTTGAGAGGGTACAAGATGCTGCAGAGAGGTCGAGTTTTCTGCTCAATCCAGCAAAAACCGAAGGTCCAGCTGAGCAAATAACATCATTCAACATAAACCTGTCACACGACAATATTGAAATTGAACAAGAAAGATTTGATAAATTCAAAAATGACTACAACAGTGCAACTGCCAATAGCCACCAAAAACAAGGGTACAAAAATTATATAAAATCTGTCAACCCAAACCAGTCAACGCTATTGATTTAATCTAAAAATCATGATTTTCAATTTATTGGGGAAGAAAATAGACAATTATCATATTACGAGAGATGGTGACAAATGGAAGTTTAAAAAAGAAGGTAGCGACCGTTCCATTGCAAAATTTCAGACACAAAAGATGAAGCCGTCAAAAACATTCTAGATTACATGAGCAACAAAACCGGTTCGGTAAATATAAAGAACTAATGGCGAAATTCAAGAAGAGCGAACATATCAAAGGAAGGACGACCCGAGGAAATCAAAAGGTTAATTGGAGGACTAACAATGTTTGGTTTGTTCAAGAAAGACCCTGATCGTGATTTTGAATTTCATAAAGACCGAACAAAGAAACTTTTAAAGGATTCCTTAACAAAATTTATCAGAGTTGATGAATATGTATGCGGACTCGGACATGGAAGTAAAGAGATACAACTCATTGCAGCGCATGGAGCTCTTGCAAAAGCCCAATCATCACTGAAAGAAGCGATTTACAATGCAGAACAAGCCGTAAAATATTGCAACAAACGTTCTGATAAGATCATTCAATTGAAAGAATCTATAAATTCTGTTTTTGGAATGACTGGAACACAATTATTCGTTAAAGAAATAGTAGTTAAAACTTGGGACGATTCAAGGAAACAATGGTTACTAGAATTTGAGAATTTAATATAATTTACGGTAATCATTCAATGAATCAACTGCATGAAAAACCCAAACAAAGAACCTTCGGAGAAACATAAATATCAACCTTTGCTTATAAGAATGACTGTGGACACGTGAAATTATGGATCATACTCATATTGTGAACCTTTTTCGTGAATTTCCCTCAAAGTCAGAAAGCATGTCTAAACACTTATTAAAAGCATCTCTAAAGGCATCAGCTTTTACTGGAATTTGAATGTGGAAATTGCCAGCAATCCTAACCTGAGCTATTAAAGGAGATTCTATCAATAAGCAACTAGAAACAACTATCACTGGCTTTTCGCATACTTTTTTTATATGAGTGATAAGTTGCAAGGAATTTTCTAAATATCTATCATTAGTATAATCATCACGAAACACAATATTACCGATCACCAAAATAAAGACGTCGATTGATTTCTTATCAGCGAGATTTAATATCTCCTCACTATCAAAAGAGAAGAGAAATTTTAAATCGCATTTATTTTTGGTTATTTCTTTTAAAAAATCCGACCAAACTCTACTACAAAGATCGTCCACGGTGGCACTTAATACTGTAATTTGCTTGTCTTTTACCTCTTGTGTTAATCCAAGCCCGCGCTTGACCAAATCTGATATTTTCTTTACCACCCTGCTCGAAATTAATGGAATAAATTCTTCATTGATCGAGCTGAACTCGTCACTCATAAGCGTATTTTTCTTCCTTTTATTTTAGCTAAGCGTTCATTAGCGGAAACAAGCACAAATTTTAGTCGTGAAGAAATTTTTGTTTACAAATTTAGATGTTTCATTATCAACAATTTCCAATCGTGTTTTCAATTAAAAAATCTCATTCTTCGAGATAAACAAGCTCATTCTCAAAGACTCGCAGACGATTATTGACCCGGTCAATCTTTCTGATTATGCGAGGCAGTTCTACAGCTATCCACCGCTCATAGCAGAATTCTGGCTAACTTTCCAATGTGCAAAAAGCTCTAAATTTTGATTAAGAATTATTTCTTTTTTCCTAAACTTGGTAATCCACCAGAAACAATCCTTTTTTTGAAAACAATTTTTTTATATTGATTTGCTTTGTAGTTTTGTTCGATTTTTCTCTTACTATGACTATTAAAACTCTCATAAATTCCGCCACCTATTTTATGCAAATGCATAAAATGAGATTTTCTCAAATGGTGCCTAAATTGCTTCCCTTTAGGTACATAAGTCATACATAGGGGACACTTTACCTTCCAATATTTCGAATTATAAAGCTCATCAATTTCGAAATTATTTACATCATGCGAGTAAAGATGTGCGGGTAACTGTTTTTGTGGAAATATTAGATCACATATGGGGCATTTAACGTCTAGACTATTTTCAAATTGTACTTGTTTAAGCAATAACTCACGATCTATCGCGGGTCTTACACCCATTAGTTTAATGCTATTTGTAGATTTTCGTTTCGTTTCAGGCCTAAGTTTCGAAATATAGATTCTTTTTTTCATTGATCTACAACTATCAAATTCTATTCATTAAAATGCACCTTCGAGATTAGTTCTTCAAGAGCCATTTTTCATCATGAATTTAGTCATTTTCTCACCAAGACAGAATTATTTTCGTGGACGAAGTAATTCTGATTTTGGGAGCATGACGCCATAGGCGACAGCTCATTTTTATGCAATTTTCGGTAAGCGGCGTCAATTGAGGCCTGCCTTTTCCTGTGTCTTCTTTCGAGTTGTCTTAAACAAATCACTATTTATCAGGAGTTTTCGTTGACAAAAATCAATTGTTGATCCGTTGCACTATTTGACTCTTACATTGAACGAATTGATTGATTTGTCTGCAGACGTTCCCTCTCGCGTTTGACACGTCTTCCAATCTATTGACACAAAGGTCAAATTCTCCAAGTTCTCTGGCAATTTCAGCTTTCATTAGTTTTTCATCGTCGTCCTTGCAACGTAACAACTTATCGAGGTGCTTCAAATTTGCCCTAAACATATCATTATGTTGTTTGAATAGACCTGGTTGTCTATTCTCATATCGAATCAAATCATTTATGAGCCACCAGAGGTGGATTCGTAGGTATTCTTCACGATTATCGTCCCCAGAGAATACCTTCTCTTCTATAGCGGTAATATAGTCTTCAATCTTCAGATCAATTACTGACTTGGCTTTTTTCCACTCTTCAGGCTCCTCATAGTCCTCCCCTCTAAACCAATCGTACATACCTATAACAGTTGCATCTGAAATCCAAAAAATATTATTACAATCAGGGCATTTTACTATTGCTGGAAACTCGGGTAGCATTTCTGCATCCATCTTGCCATCGCTCCAATAGACAGCCCCAAAAGTATTACCCGAAGTCAGGCTATGTTCAGTAAAGGGTTTATTGCACGATGGGCATTCTCTATAAATTGTAGGTCCCGGTAACATATTCTACCCGCATGTTTTAACTCATTATTGTTATTATTTCGGCAACGATTTTTCCTCTTCTTACTAAAGCTACACCTTCCCGACCAGCAAGAATATCCCAGCTTTCATCTGGCGTACGAAACTCATACAACTCATCACCTTTTTTCATCTCCTTACAAATTTCCACCCATTTGTCCTGCAAATACCCAAAGGCAATCTTTTTACCATCAACATAAATCATGTTATTTCCCTCAGCTTCTTCAACTGTTATCCTTCTTTTCAAAAACGATGGCTGAGAATCAAAAATTATTTCTTGTTTAACAATTTCTTTTCTTGACTTTATATTTAATTTTTCCTTTACAATTATAAAAATCATAATTGGATAAATAATCGTTAATACAACAGAGAGCATAATACGAAAAATGGTCAGTTTAAATGAAGGGAAATCTTCTCCGCGAACTGCGTATTGAATTTTTATTTTACCTATTTCGTCATCAACTAATTTTCGAATTGGTGATTTAAAAATTACCACAAGAATACCTACGGACAGATAGCATAATGCATAAAGCATAAACGCTCCAATGTTACCAAATTTTAACTGTGCGCAAACTGCATTAGAGAAATGAATAAGCCTCATAATTGTGGTGTAATTTTCATCTCTTAATCAAATATTATTCACGTTTTTATTCATTTTCGCTTTACGACAAGTTGATAAATATTGTTCCGATTTTATCGAAATTGTATACCTACAACTCGGTAATATCTTGCTTGTTCGAACCATCGGTTAGAACTGGCGTTGGTCAACCAGACAGAAGTTTTGTTCAACAAAGATTGTTCCTGATATTTTTAAACTGCTGTATGAAAAAGATCCTTCCTATAGACTTTTAATAGGCTACTCAATTTAAAGCAATATCTACCCCAATGGATTCGGACCAGAGACACTTGAACTCCTCTAAGTTCAACTCTTCACATTTCCAATTAGAACACTTCCCACAGACCATTAGACGCATCTCTGATGTACTGGTTGACAGCTGTAGATTACTTGAAATTTCTATGTGTTATGTGCTAATCGGAGGAATATACCCTAACGGAGTATGAAATGCAATCCCTCGTCAATATCCCGTAATTACATGCAAAGATGTAGATGCAACCACCCTGACGATTCTTCAAATGAAATACGGTGGTGGGTACGGACACTGAAAGATATGAGAAATGAAGTAGTCGGTAAATAAAAGCCCTTGAGACAATAATTCGACTCACGCTGCTTGTCCTGACACTAAGTCTAATAATTCTTACTGATCATTAAATTTGTGCTCCGGGCAATATTCCCGATATTTTAGATTGCCAAAGCATATATCATTCCATTTCCATCAAACTTGAACTGTTGATATCTACTGTATCTTGGAGCTTCTGCTTGCCCAGATTCCTAGCAACAAATTTTGAATTTGGTAGTTGAGCTTACCCATGAACTTGTTTACCTCAATCGCGTGAAGGTATAGCTGAGCTTGCTACTGATAACCATACATCTAAAAAATCCATTTTAGCTGCCTTAGCTCACCGTTCCACTCTGCGGTCTTGCCAGAATCAAGAGGGCCGGTAAGCATAAAGCTCTTACCTTCTTTGAGCCTTGGCTTGATCTGTTTCCACATATGATTAGAGAGTTCTAAAAAAATATTTTTATCAAAAACTTATCTCTTTCTGCGTTTTGTAAGAAAGTTATCAGAAACGCTGTGTAGTGTGGGCTCATCTCACTTAAAGAACTTGGAACCTCCTCTAGGTGAGATTGGGACCTCCTACAATGAAAGCCTTTCTTTCGGTCTGAGCAGCCATGAGAAAGGCTTTCGTCTTTCTACCCACCTGCGCACTCCCTACCTCTCATCTAAAATCCGCTTCAGCTCATCGTTGGTTATACGCGAATACTGCAGGGAAAATGAGGCATTTTTATGACCCAGCTGCTGTCGTACTGCGCCACATTGCCGGTTTTCTCCATGATGAACACTCTCATGTCGGGCCGGGCTGAATGCGGTGTTTTATCTTTATCGACGCCGGCAAAGTCCCGGACCTGATTCCATACCGTATTTATTAGTTTCGAGTTAAGCCGGCCATCACCGTGAGGACTAACGCTTGACGCGAGAAACAACGTGTGGGCTTGCAATTTCTCTGGATCCTCTTCTCTCTCCCGATCGAGGTAGTCCCTGATCGCGGCTATTCCCTGTCTACTGGATCGGGGAGAGCTGAACACTGCCGTCCTTTTCTACAACCGCCAAAATTAACCTAACCTAATACCCAGTTGCCGAAGCCTTTGGAATATTGTAATGCTTCTGAAATTCGGCTAGGAATGTGGGGAAGTGAGTACAAAAACAAAAATGGAGACGGAGGCAATGGCCATGGCGACCAGGTCGAATTCGAGTGATGTTATTTCTCTTCGTGATGCATTGAACATGGAGATCATCATCAACCAAGCACTGATCGATCTCCTTGTAGCCAAAGGCATTCTCACCCAGCAGGAACTCATGACAAAAATCGAAGAAATTCGAAAAGAAATGCCAATTTAAAATGTTGGGTTAGACCCATATGTTAAAGAAAATAATTTCTGGAGGCCAAACCGGAGCAGATCAAGCCGGCCTTGATGCAGCCATCAAGCACAACATACCTCACGGTGGAGCAATTCCAAGAGGAAGACTAACCGAGGATGGTGTTTTACCTGAGAAGTATCTCCTCGAAGAAATGCCAAGTGCTTCCTATCCAAAACGCACGGAGAAGAATGTTGTCGATTCCGATGGCACGGTCATTTTCACACATGGAAAATTAACAGGTGGTTCACTGCTCACTAAGAAGAAGGCTATTGAACACAGCAAACCGGTCCTGCACCTTGATATGCTTGACCTCAATGCTGAGAGAGCAACAACCCTACTCCAGCAATTCATTGAAGGTCATAATATAGAAGTGTTAAATATTGCTGGATCGAGAGCCAGCAAAGATAAAAGGATATATGAAGCGACATTTTCAGTAATAGAGAAAATTTTGCTTACTTAATATTCCATCAACAAAAAATATATCAATACGGATTCGACAAATGAAACCTTTGCAATCAGGGCAACTTCGGTTCAGTTCAATACTTAGAGTCTCGCTCTATCTTACACTTCTGGCTCTACTGTTCTCTTCTCCAGCATCTTCATCTGACAACAACTTTACTGGACAATGTATCGATGTGGCAGATGGCGATACAATAACCGTACTGACCCAAACCAATGAAAAAATCAAAATACGACTGGGAGGAATCGATTGCCCCGAGAGCTTTCAAGTCCATGGCGAGAAATCGAAGCAATTCCTTTCATCTTTGGTGTTTGATAAAAGGGTAAGAATAGTACCAGAAACAATTGATCAATACGGTAGAACCGTCGCTATGGTGCTTGTGAATGGCGCAAATATCAATGAACAGATCGTGGCTCAAGGTCATGGCTGGGTGTTCAAAAAATACTGTACAGCGGCCCATTGCAATGACTGGTTAAAACTTGAGGCAACTGCTCGTGATGCAAGAATTGGGCTATGGGAGGATGAAAACCCTATACCTCCATGGGAATGGCGGACACAACAAAAATCCATGCATAATAGTACCGGTGGATTAGCCAGCAAGGATCCCTCTCCCGCGGCTGGTGCATCATCCTCTATTACCACACCCATTGCATCAACTGGAGGATCATCCGCCGTCTATCATGGCAACAGAAGAAGTCAGGTTTTTCACGGTCCATCTTGCAAAGACTATAACTGTAAAAATTGTACTGTGGTTCTGGGTTCGATTCAGGAAGCTGTCCGTTCTGGGTATAGAGCTCATAGGGAATGTGTTAGAGAGTAGTGTAACCTTTAATCTATAATCAAGAACCACAGACACCACACCTGATATCCTCAAACTTGCTTCCCTGAGAAGAGAGTTCTGCTGTATAGTTTGGAAATCATGAAACCACCTTCCAGTAGCCAGCCAGCTGATAATTGTATCCGCCTCTCCGGGATTGTAGAGAGAGTCACCTTCCATAATGCGGAAAATGGCTGGAGTGTTTTAAAAGTCTCTCCTTTTAATGAACCACACAAACTCGTTGCCGTCGTTATCCACCAAGCCAAGGTCTTCGCCGGCAGCTCCATGGATTTCTATGGCATCTGGGCTCACCACCCGCAGCATGGTGAACAGTTCAAAGCCGAACGGGCAATCGAGAAAAAACCATCAACCAGTGCCGCCCTCGAAAAATACCTTGGTTCAGGGCTCATCAAAAATGTCGGCCCGAAAACGGCATACAAGATAGTAAGCTTCTTTAAAGAGAGGACACTACAGGTATTTGAGGAAGATTTAGACCAACTCCTGCAGGTTCCTGGGATCGCAGAAAAGAAGCTTGTGGATATCAAGAACAGCTGGCAGGAGCATAAGGCCATCAGGGATGTGATGATTTTCCTGCAAGGGTACGGGATAAGCACCCTTTATGCCGTCAAGATATTCAAAACCTACGGCAACGACGCAATCAGCAAGGTGTCCGGCAACCCGTATCAATTGGCGCGAGATATCTATGGCATCGGCTTTTTTTCAGCGGATAAGATAGCCCTCAACATGGGGTTTGAGAAAAATGGAGTTCCCCGTATCCAGGCAGGCATAAAACACGTACTGGCAGCCTCTCGGGACAACGGGCATTGTTATCTTTTAGAAGCGCAGATAATCAAGAATACGCAGGAATTACTGGAGACCGGGACACCCGAGCAGATAACCGCTATACTGGCATCCCTGATTTCTGTGAATGAGGTAAAGAAAAGGGTCCTGCCGAATGAAGAAGGGCAGGAGGTCTCTGCCTATTATGCAAACTCTTTGTTCTTCGATGAACAATATGTTGCCAAAAGAGTGAAGCAATGGATCAATCAATCCGCTGTCGTTGACCGGAACCGTATTGAAAATTGGCTGGAACGGTATTGCCAGAAGCAGAGCATTATCCTATCCGAAGAGCAACAGGCATCTGTTGCAGGTATTGCAAGCCAATCATTTTCCGTCCTAACAGGTGGCCCCGGCGTCGGCAAGACCACGACCACCAAGGTTCTGGTCAAGCTTCTGCATGCCATGAACAAACATGTGGTCCTTGCGGCACCAACGGGAAGGGCCTCGCAACGCATGAGTGAGGTGATTGGCTATGAAGCAAAAACCATTCACCGCCTGCTCGAATGGGCACCAAGCAAGAATGGCTTCAAAAAATCTGAGGAAGATCCTCTGCATGTCGAATTCCTGATTATAGATGAATGCTCCATGCTCGACATCAATCTTGCCGCAGCACTCCTGAAGGCCGTCCCTCAAAGTGCTCATGTCCTTTTTATAGGAGACCCGGATCAGTTACCTTCGGTCGGGGCGGGGAATGTTCTGCATGACCTGCTCCAGGCATCCTCCGTTCCCAGTTTCAGATTAACGAAGGTATTCAGGCAGGCGGAAGAAAACTTGATTATCCGCTTTGCCCATCAGATCAATGAGGGGCTGGTTCCAAAGATTGAATCTCCGTTCCATAAGCCTGGACTATGGAAAGAGAGAGCGGGCTGTCTTTTCATTGATGCCGAGGAGGCAACACAAGAGCAATTGCAGTTCATAGGTCGGGCAAAGTATGCCATCAAGCATACCGTTATAACCGGCGAAGAGCAGATCGTTCAGACCGGAGAGACATTCACAGGGGTTATGAAGCGGGAAGAGAACACCCTGATGATTGACAAACTCCTCGTCCAGGAATTTAAGGATAGCCGGGAAGTGCATGCCCCCATATTTACGATACCTCAAAAATTCAAGCACGTAGATCTATTGAAAATCAATCAGGCTCAAGGGGCCATTGCAGAGTTGAAATCCATTGTTAAATCTATTCATCCCTGGTCTGCACTACATCATGGCCTGACCGGTCTGGATATGGTTCTGCGCCTCTATACAAAAACCATCCCGGAATACTTCGGCAAGGATATTGAGATCCAAATCTTGTCTCCCCAGGTTCGAGGTAGCCTTGGGACGCTCAACCTCAATAATGCCATCCAGAAAGCAGTTAATCCGGAACAACAGGGGAAAAAGGAAATCAAAATTGGCGATCGCATCTTCCGGGTAGGCGACAGGGTTATCCAAACCCGCAACAACTATGATCTGGGTGTATTCAATGGGGATATAGGCAGAGTCGAGGCCATTGATCTGGAAAGCTATTCATGTCTTATTCAGTTTGGCAAACAGGCTCCCATTCCCTATGAACGGGAAGACCTCAACGAAATTTCCCTTGCCTACGCGATCACCATACATAAATCACAGGGGAGTGAATTTGCGGCACTTATCATTCCCGTCGCCACACAGCATTTCAAGATGCTTTTCAGAAACCTCATCTATACAGGATTAACGAGAGCCAGGCAGGCATGTGTTTTTGTCGGGAGCAGGAAGGCCTTAGCGATGGCTGTTAGACAAATTGACAACCGGAAGAGGCAGACCGCCTTGAGTTATTTGATAATGAATTAACGGCACAGTGCGCAAAAATGATCCAAAGAATATATAAACTTTGGAGCTAACTTATTAACCATGTCGCCAATTGGTGGACTTTTATTTGGAATTCAACATGCCGACCTCTGAACAATGCGAAGCAATGTATCATTGCGGGATTGGTCAAATACTGACCGCAGCATATCAGCGAGAGTTCACGATGATGGAGATGGGTAAGTGTAAGACCAAATTCCCTACA
Source organism: Candidatus Roizmanbacteria bacterium (assembly GCA_013334845.1). Taxonomy (GTDB): domain Bacteria; phylum Patescibacteriota; class Microgenomatia; order UBA1406; family GWC2-37-13; genus JAAXWV01. Next base: position 13,402 of record JAAXWV010000010.1, read on the forward strand.
TTCAAGGATTGGTATGCAACGCTGAATGCGGAACAACGTCAGCGGGTTGATGCGGTTCTGGCATTGAACTATCGAGAGTAAGATAATCGAACCAAGGAAGTTGAGTCGGCTGAGCTGGGATGAGTATATTGTCAGTCACACATATTCAGGAACCGTCTTCTTTTTGAAGATAACAGCAGACACCTCTCGCTGCTGTTCTGTTGCACCTATGAGAGGTGTTCTTTGGTAATCTCTTCTTTGCATTTGCTCCATTTCTGGGCAATTCCACAGATGTAGGCGATCCTACCCTCTCAGGAAACATCTCAATTTGCAGCTTTGATTAAATGGCTAAGGTTGCCAATTGGCATCTCTTCCCATGGATAATAGGGGTGGATTGGTTGGAGAAATAGGGGAGGGTAAGGAGAGTTCATCGGTAAGAAAAATGTCAGTGCTGCCAGTTACATTGCAGCCTTTGTCAACAGCACAAAGGGACTGCAATGGATTGGAGCGACAAAGCGGAAGTATATCGGGGCAGAAAACCTCGGGAGTCACCGTTGTGGCAACTGTTCGATCATCACTTTGATGAGTTCGAGTACCGGTACGACGATCTTTTCTCTCGTGAATATGGCTTCTTCCGCCCGGTAATTTCCCATATAGTTCGAAAATACCTGGAATGCGGTGACCTTGATCAGGGTTTTGCCCGGGTACGCTGCCCCGATTGTCACCATGAGTATCTTCTTGCCTTCAGTTGTCGGGGACGCTGGTTCTGTCCATCATGCCATAGCAAGAAGGTGGTTCAGTTCGGCAGTCATTTGCAGGACAACGTTCTTTTCCCAGTCCCGCATCGCCAATATGTATTCAGCATTCCGAAGATCATCCGCACGATGTTGCACACTGGCTCAACTTGCCAAGCAATTTGCGATCGTAGAGAAAATACCTGCGGA
>JAAXWV010000184.1 GCA_013334845.1 Candidatus Roizmanbacteria bacterium
AATAGCTGAAAAATATAGTAAAAAATAAAGATTACTATTATTGCTACAATTCCCACCGGAGCAAACCGTCTACTGTAATAGGAGAACTCGGTGAGTGTCATAGTAAACTATGATAACAAAACGGGGGTTAAAAAAGAAGGGATGTGATATAATTGAACCTGTGATTGAGACCAGAGGTACCCAAGTGGCCAACGGGGGCAGACTGTAAATCTGCTGGCTTACGCCTTCGAAGGTTCGAATCCTTCCCTCTGGACCAACCCCATGATTAAAGCAGTTTTATTTGACGTCGATGGAGTGCTGGTCAATTCTGCCGATGCAAATGTAAAATTTTATCAGGACTTATTTTCACACTTTGGCTACCCGCCACCCGAAAAGGAGACACTCCTTCATTTACTTCATCTCCCCATGATGGATGTCATTAAAACTGTGACGAAACAAACTGAGTTAAAGGAAATACAAAAAATCTGGCTGGCGGGAAAAGATCGTACTGTCCCTTATCCTCATTCATTGATTAAGATACCGGACTACCTGAATGAAACTATAAAAAGCCTTTCCACGCTATACATTCTTGGCGTAGTAACAAGCAGAGTTGAAGGCGGAGTATATGAAGTTCCCCAATTGGCACATCTTGAGAAGTACTTCAAAACTACAGTCTACTACGAGAATACCGAAAAGCATAAGCCCGATCCTGAGCCGTTATTACTTGCCTCACATCGACTATCGATACTTCCGAAAGAGATCGCATATGTTGGCGATATGAAATCCGATATGAAGGCGGCAGATGCAGCTGGAATGAAAGCGATTCTCTTTAAGGAAAATAATAACTGCGATGCAGAGTATTGGACATCTTCATTTAAAGAACTTCCTCATATAATCTCTTGCTTATAACATATAATCTTACCTAAATCTTATCAAGTATACGCTTTGATCTTTACCATGTAGTTATATAGTCATAGAATATGCCACCACCCAAACCACCACCTCCGGATAAACCCCCTCCAAAACCGGATATGCCTCCCCACATATTAAAAGAGATTTTTGATCTCAAGGAGAAGGTTGGTAGACTTGAAGGAATAATGGAAGTTCTCATGCGTCGGGAAAAAGACTGACTTCTTTAGCTAAAATATGCTGGACAATTGTATCCCGACATATTAGTATATAGATAATTGTCCATGAAAAGTCGCATCATTTTATCCATCTCCATTCTGCAAATTATAGCTCTATTTGCCTATATACTGCCAATTCTACGTCAGGCACAGGCGACCTCATTTTCACAAGCAAATGCAAATCTTTCCAATCCTCGACTTTCAGTACTCGGTCGTATCGCCAGTGGAGCGGATATTCTTGCTAATACTGGTGTTGCCAATATGAAGTCATCAGGGGAAGCCGACAATGATACGCTCAATATATTCCCGAAAGACACAATATGTTTTAATGGTATAGCTGGTGCTGGCTGTTCTCCAGCTGGTGCTACCCCCTATATGGTAGATTCTACACCTACTTCTACATCGTTTAGTTTTCATCCAACAGCTACACAAAAAATAAACGCAGGTGATATGATCGTATCAACCCAGTCTGGCACCATTTCAATTAATTTTACTCCCAGTTCAACCGTTCCATCAGGCAGTTATCTTCTTATTACAATTCCCGCTAATACTAGTGGTAATCCGAGCGACTCTATGCCAGATGTAGGTGCTTTTGATTCAGCCGGACTAACTTCTGGCAACATCAGTTCATATATTAACCCTGGCGGATTTTCGATTTCAACGGCATCTCTGAACACGGCAAATTCAAAACATACTATTTTAATGACTCTCTCCAGCGCATTAAATCACGGAACTAATTATTCAATAGTTGTAGGAGGGAATGCTCCTTACCGCTTTATAAATCCAGCTCCCGCTTCATCGCATACCACAAGAGGTACGGCTGACGCGCTTACGATCGGACTTGAGACGCAGAACTCAATGAGTCAAACTTTCGATCAAACAAATTTAAAAGTTCTCCTGAATGACGGTGTACTGGTATCTGCTAATGTGGAAGTGACTCTCAATTGGGCTATCGGAGCTGTAAATCAATCTGATGTTTTGTCAATAGCATGTAAAGATACTTCAAGTGGTGATACAGGAAATGCTGTTGGTACAACAAATAGTACATCTGTTCCTTTCGGTTCACTTACAGTTTACAATCAATTTTATATCTCTGCCCATTCTCACACAATCAATACTAATGCTTCAAACGGATATACGTTGCTAGTTAGACAGGACGGTGACCTTACCAGCGGAACTGCTACAATTTCAAAGACAAATTGCGGCTCAACTGTATGCACGAGCACCGCTGAGCAATACTGGACAGACGCTTCTACCTACAAAGGTTTTGGCTATGGAATGAGGGGTACTCAGGCAACCTTCACCACCGGTTATAGGCAATTTGATACAACTGATAAACCAATTATGTCCAACAACTCCCCTGCTTCTGGAGCCACTTCCTATATTTGCTATAAACTCGCAATTGCAGGCACTCAGCAGGCAGGTATGTACTTCAACAAGCTCACTTATACAGCAGTTCCCAATTTTTAGTGTTTTTTTGACCAGTAATCTATTATCCGTTTTCGCCGTTCCTCAAGCGGCAAATTCTCAGAGTAGCCAGATGGATTATTAATGCAGCCTCCATCGCAAAATAATATATCCAAGAGCCGAACGCGGGTATTTTTTTCAAAATCTTCAACAGCCCGAGTGCAATTTTCCCAACCAGAAACAACTGCTAGTTCGTCTTCTGCCAACAGACCACGAACATTGCTGCTCTGTGCTAAACCTCCGGAAATTGGATATAATCGAGTCTCCTCATTACTTATATCAAATGAGGCACTGGAATCTTTAGTATCCTCTGTTATCTGAAAAGACTTCAAAACCTCGTCCATTTCTTTATAGGTGAGAACCAGGATGTTAAGATCGGGATGATCCTCAGAAGCTTCCATTTTTTTCACGGTACAAGGACCGATAAATACGGGTCGATAGCCCGGCCATTTTTCATGAACTATCTTTGCCGACGCTACCATAGGAGAATCAACACTGTAGGCCAAATATTTCTCCATTTGAGGATATTTTTTGCGGATAAAGCGTACAAAACTGGGGCACGGGCTGGTAATAAAACGGGCTTTTGGATCTTTCTGCATCGCCTCCAGAAGCATCTCATTGGTACGCTGTGCTCCCGCAGTCACTTCAACAACCGCTGCAAATCCTAACCGTTTTAGTTTTCCGACGATTGCGGGGTACTTATATGCTATCGGAAATGAGGGAGCAAGCATAGCAACGAGTTTCGCTTTATCTTTCAGCAAAGCCTCCAACTCAGATACTTCTTTCATATGATTTCAAAATTAATTTGGAAATTCCCAAAAATAAAAATCCTCCTGATAATGCGGTAACCAATTGAAAAACTCCCATTGCCGTGAGAAATATAGACGGAACGATATGAATGAGAAATTTAAAATTCGCATCCCCATCTTCCCGTCATGCTGTAAAGCAGCGCTGTACCCCTCATCAACATAGCTCCCAGAGAAATCTGCAGTAACCCTCCCATCACC
>JAAXWV010000185.1:0-435 GCA_013334845.1 Candidatus Roizmanbacteria bacterium
CCGTTTACGAAAGGGGGGAACGTAAGTTGACAAAGTACAAATAGTCACCATCCCACGGCGTGGGAGGTCAACGCACCAGCGAATTGCGGCATCGAGAGACGTCGCCCTTCCAGAGCAACCATAATTGAGGAAAATCCGGAAAAGATAAGACCAATTCCGACAAACAGACCAATTGCCCATGCTGCAGAGTAGGGCCAATGGCGCCAGATAAATATCCCGAGGATGAAATTGATGATACCCGACAGGAGAGTCCACCCCCAACTCGGAAATCGAAGAAAGAGCGCACTGACGGCCCAATATATACCACTTCCCATAAAAACAATTGCCAATAAAAGGGTAAGTACACTTGTGCTAATCAGTGGATCAACAATCATAAGCGCGCCAACGATTGCGCTCAAAATGCCGGAAAAAAGATGAATGAGGAAGCTTCCCACT
>JAAXWV010000185.1:445-3574 GCA_013334845.1 Candidatus Roizmanbacteria bacterium
CTTTTGCGAAAAAGCTTTGAAAAAATTGTATAACTCCTCCAATAAGAAGAATCCAACCGAAAAGATATACGGCTGAAACTGAAAAGAGGAACTGGCTTCCCAGCGCTGCAAGGCCAATAATAATAAGCAATACTCCAAGGGCGATAAGAAAGCCCCAATTTGCAGAATCGCCGGTTTTCTCATGGTTTGCAGTTTGTGCATGTTCCCGTTTTGCCATAGTTATAATTATGCGATTTACTGATAGGTCTGGTGTAATAGGTTGTTAAACAGGAAGTAAGAGGAAATTAACACTAATTAAGTATTAGTTAATATTTTCTGGTATGATAAATCAATATTCATATGTCAGACTTTCTCCATAGATTCAAATACAAAAACATTACCTTTCTCATCTTCGGATTACTAATTACTTTCTGTCTTTTTCGAGCGGAGCCTTTTCATCAAATTCTATTAGGAATGGGCGGATGGGGGTATTTGGGGATATTTATAGCTGGAATTCTCTTCACTTCTACATTTACCGTTGCAACTGCTATAGTTCTTTTCCTGATTTTTGCAGAACACTTCCCTTTGCTGGGCATCGTGATTGTCGGGTCGTTAGGAGCAATGATAGGAGATTTACTCATTTTTCGTTTTGTAAAAAATAAAGGGCTTATCGAGGAAATGAAACAAGTTCTGATCCTGCTCCGAGCTCACCATTTACTCAAAATTTCGAATACTCGCTATTTTGGATGGCTCTTGCCGGTCATTGGAACTATTCTTCTCATTCTTCCGCTTCCGGATGAGCTTGGGATAAGTTTGATCGGAATCTCGCGCATTAAAGCTTACTATTTTGCTCTACTTATGTACTTATTTAACATTGTGGGAATTGTATTGGTGCTTTCTGCTTCAGTTATTATTAAGCCTTAATCACTCATAGGAATGCGGACAAGTTCGGTATAGGTATTATCAAATCGCTGAGGACGTGATTCAAAGAGACTGTATGAAGTGATATATTCTTGCAAGGATATTTCTTCAAACAGGTTTTTTACTGGGAATTGAGAAAACTGAGCGGGGGTAAAACGAGTGATAGTGATATGAGGAATATATTCACGATCGGTTGGAGTGATATGTAATACTGATTCCAGATGGTATTTAAGATCAAGGATCGGTTTTCGTGCGGTACCTTTGATCCAAATGAGCCGTGGCTGTTTAAATGAGGGACCAAGGGATGCGATATCCAAATGAAGAATGAAAGAAGATGAAAAACGATTCCCGTGTAGTTTTTCAATGACCTGTTCAACATCATCCTCTTCCCATGGTGAAACAAGAGTGATATGAAGATTTTGAGGAAGTACCCAGTCAACCGGGTATTCGTCATGACAGAGTGTCCAATGGTGAATTGCGTTTTTCAATGGGGATGAAAGTACACATCCTATAAATACGCGTTTTTTCATACAGCCACAATAATTAGTATACTTCATTTTTCTTACCTCTTTGTTGTGGCCGTCTTTCATAGAGTTCGTGTCGGTCGGATATGCTAAAATCATGGAGAAAAATCCGATCTTTCAAAAGTATTCACTTCCCCACCTTGCCTATACATACAATGCACTGGAACCTTCTATTGATGCCCGGACGATGGAGATACACTACACGAAACATCATCAGACATATATTGATAATTTGAATGAAGTATTGAGTAAGCATCCCGATCTGGAAGAGATGGATTTAAAAAACATAATGCGCAATATCCTACTACTTCCTATTGACGATACCGAGCGGGTTCTGCTCCAAAATAACGGAGGAGGACATCTTAATCATTCCTTTTTCTGGAGTATTATGGGGCCCAAAAAAGAATATAACGAGCAACTCATCGAACGCATTCAACAAGAATTCGGGAGCTTAAGTGAGTTTAAAGAACTGTTCACCACTACCGCACTCAATTGTTTTGGAAGTGGGTGGACATGGCTTGTTGAAGACGGAAACCACCAGCTAACCATTTATTCAACTCAAAACCAGAATTCTCCGTATTTAAATAATCACGAACCTCTCATCGGACTTGATCTCTGGGAACACGCTTACTATCTCCAGTATCAGAACCGGCGAGCCGAATACATACATAACTGGTGGCAGGTACTTAAACTTCTGTAATATTCAAAACACTCCTTTACAAATAGCAATTATATTAATACAATTTTAGTATCAGTTATTTATGGTAAAAACGACAGTTCCTATTAAAGGAATGCACTGCAAGGCTTGTGAGATTGTCGTGAGCGACAGACTTCTAGAGCTCCCACAAGTGGAAGAAGTTTCTGTCGATCAGCGTAAAGGTGAGGCGATTATCACTTCCACCCAATCAATAAGCACGTCTAAAATCGCAAGTGCAGTCCGGAAGGCTGGTTATCAGGTGGGTAAAGAAAGCAAGCAGCCTTGGTTGAGTACTGACATTCGTGATTACGTGATCATCACGGCGATGGTTGCTTGTGTAATTGCGGGGTATTTTAGTTTACAGACAATTCACTGGAATGGATTTGGTTCCAGCACTGATTTTGCCAGTCTTCCAGTTGTGTTTTTTCTGGGAGTAATCGCTGGGCTTTCCACCTGTGCGGCTCTGGTGGGAGGTTTGGTGGTTAGTGCGGCGGCAAAGTATGCAGTTGATCACCCAATGGCCACTGCGCTGGATAAGATAAAACCCCACCTGCTGTTTAATACTGGCCGGATTGGAGGTTTTGCATTGCTGGGAGGGGTAATCGGGTCTCTTGGTTCTCTCGTTCAACTGTCGCTTGGTACAACCGCATTTGTCACAGTATTAGTCGGACTGGTAATGCTCATATTAGGGCTTCAGCTGACTAGAATATCTCCGCGTTTAGCCGGGTATTCCTTAGCCTTCCCCGCCCGATTTGCACAATTACTCCACCTCGATACGCACAAAAAGAGAGAATACGGACACTTTCATACACTCCTTTTGGGGGTGCTTACTTTTTTCCTTCCCTGCGGTTTTACTCAGACGGTACAGCTCTATGCGGCAGGTACTGGTCATCCTTTCCAATCGGCGCTCATTATGGGCGTTTTTGCTCTCGGTACTACCCCTGGTCTGCTAACTCTGGGTGGGGTGGTAGCGGTGGTAAAAGGGACGTTTGCAGAGTTATTTTTTCG
>JAAXWV010000186.1 GCA_013334845.1 Candidatus Roizmanbacteria bacterium
GACATACTTGTCCACGCCGATGTTGATGGAGCGTTTCAGGTAATCGATCTCCTCGAAGGCGGTCAGGAGGATAATCTGCGTGTTCCTGTCGAAATTGCGGATCTCCCCTGCCATTGCCAGAAGTTCCTTTGATTTATCTACGATTTCACTCTTTTTGCTACTGACTATGGTAAGAGTTCTTTTTGTGGTACTGCTACCACTAATAAAGCTGACATAAATAGGGATTGCTTTGTGAATATTAATGATTTTACTCTTTTGGCTTCTGAATATGGCCAATCCTTTTAAATAATTTTTTTTAAAACATTAAATAAATAAAAAATAACAAAAAAGTATGATAAAAAAAATAATTAACGGGCTATTAATAGCAACTCTCGTCTTACTAGGGACTTTGAGTAGCGCTGTTGAAACTAAAGCAGCCACTGATGCGGAGCTTTCATTTGATCAAGCCACCGCCTCAGTCACTGTTGGCCAAACAGTTACACTTGTAGCTGAATTAGATCCAGGCACTAATCAAGTAGGCGCAGTAGAGCTGGATGTTACTTTTGACCCAGCTGTTCTAGAATTAGATAGCATTACCCGATCAGCAGCTTTCAATACTACCTTAGCTGGCCCCACCATAAACAATACGGCTGGTGTGGGATCAATTGATGTAGGGTTATTGACTAATCCTCCTACTTATATCACCACTGATAGTCTGGATAAAACTATCGCCACTTTTGTCTTCACTTCGTTAGCTACTGCTAACAATTCTCCGGTTTCTTTTGCTACAACCTCCAATGCCTCAGCTATGGGTGCATATGTGGTTGCTACTCGAACCAACTCTCAAATAACCGTAAATTCTAGTGGAACAGATTTAGAAGATCCGGTTGTCACCGGATTTTCAATCCCAGCTACCTCAACTTCTTTGACTGTGCCAATTACTACCTTTACCGCTACTGACAATGTTGGAGTAGTAGGATATAGATTAACTGAAACAAATGTAGCTCCACTAGATACATCGGCCGGCTGGACAGCAACTGCTCCAGCGAACTATGTTTTTTCTTCCGAGGGGTCTAAAACTCTCTATGCTTGGGCCAAGGATGCCGATGGAAATGTCTCAACCGAGGTGAGTGATTCAGTAGTTATTACTTTGCCTACTTATACTGTTGGTGGAACACTTTCGGGCATCTCAGGTACGGTAGTGTTGCAAAATAATGCTGGGGATGATTTAACCTTACCAGATAATGGAAGTTTTACTTTTGCTACTGCTCTACACACCGATGATGAGTATGAGGTGACTGTGCTTACTCAACCATCTGGAGAACTTTGCACAGTTACTAATGGCAGTGGAACAATCGCTAGTAGCAATGTGACAAATGTGGCTGTGGCTTGCGTTGAAACTGTTGATCCTGTGGTTACAGCTTTTGTTATTCCAGCTACAGCTGATTCATTAACAGTTCCAATTGATACTTTTACCGCTACAGATAACGTTGCTGTGACTGGATATATGGTAACCCAATCTTCCTCCGCACCGGCCGCAGGCGCATCTGGATGGACAGGAACTGCTCCGACTAGCTTCGTATTTTCTTCTGCTGGCGCAAAAACCTTATATGCTTGGGCTAAAGATGCAGCGGGGAATGTTTCAACTAGTCTAAATGATAGCGTAACTATTACCTTGGCTGATACTACTGCTCCGACTGTAACAGGATTTACTATTCCAGAGACAGCAACTTCATTAACTGTTGCGATAAGTTCATTTACTGCCACTGATGCTATTGGGGTAACTGGATATATGATAACTGAATCTTCTTCTGCTCCAGATGCAGGCGCATCTGGATGGACAGGAACTGCTCCGACTAGCTTCGTATTTTCTTCTGCTGGCGCAAAAACCTTATATGCTTGGGCTAAAGATGCAGCGGGGAATGTTTCAGCCAGCTTAAATGACGCCGTAACAATTACTACAGCCCAAGACGATCCAAACGCTCCCATATTATCAAATGGAGTGCCTACAGGTAAACTATCTGATAGTACAAAATCAGTAAATTTATCGGTTACTACCGATAGGGCGGCTACTTGTAAATTTTCCACTGAAGCCAATGTCGCTTATGACTCCATATCCAATACTTTTGCTACTACTGGAGAGACTACTCACACATCATCAGTAACGGGATTGTCAGATGATAAAAGTTACAGATATTATGTGCGTTGTCAGGATGGAGAGGGAAATAAAAATATAATTGATTATGTAATATCTTTTTCAGTAAAAGAAAAAAAGGAAGAAGTTGAATTAGTAAAGAGAAAGATTAATAATTCACAATCAACTATTTCCAGAGGACAAACACTGATTCAAAGTGGAAAGCGTTTTTCTAAGAATTCAGAAGTTTTGCTTTACTTCACGAAGGCCAATGGAAGCTACTATCCTCCTATGAAAGTTAAGACTTCCTCAACTGGTAAATTCTCAGTTTCCTATCGTGTCAATAAACCTGCTGGAGAATATAAATGGTATGCCCTAGACACTAAAACAGGCAGAAAGAGTAAGGTTAAAGATTATGTAGTGAAATAAGTCTTTATTAACGCCACCCTAACTTAAATAATAATAGATTGTCTCCAAGAGGAATCCTCCTATTATTACAATATTTTAGTGTGGCGTTAGTGTATTTATACGATGCTTTATAGTAAAAAAATATTCATAAAATTTATCCCAGTAATTATTTTGGTGGTGTTGGCGGGTCTTTTTTTTGTTTATAAAAATGTAAATATACTAAAAAAAGAAGAGACAATCGTCAAAGTAGGAAACATTTATCAAAAAGTAGCTATTCCTTCTGGAATTATAGCGCAAACCAACCTTATCGAGAGGGATAATTTAAGTGATTTTAGCGGTTTGCCGGATAAAAACGATAGAGAATTCCATAAAAATTACAAGCTTATCCATTCTGAGAATAAAAATAAAGTATTGGCGGTATCTTTTATTGGACAAGAAGAAAATGCTAAAAAACAAAACACCAATTCTTTATGGCGATGGCGGCCAAACACGTGACTTTATTTATATATCAGATGTTGTCCGGGCAAATATTCTCGCTGCAAAAAATGGTCCACCAGAAGGTGGAATAATTAATATTTGCACTGGGAAACAAGTTACGATCTTGGAACTGATCGAAGAACTTCAAAAATATATTCCAGGATCACCACCGATACAAAAACAACCTGCAAGGAATGGAGATATTTACCACTCGTACGGCAGTCCAAAACTTGCAAAAAAGATAATTTCGTTTGAATCAGAAGTAAAATTCAGTGAAGGACTAAAACGAACAATCGAATGGATGAAGCTGTGAGAACTAAATCAAGTGTCCGTAATAGATATGTTTTGTTAGGTGATCTGTTACTAATCGCCATTATTGTGATCGGTAGTTTTGCTATCCGCCTTGAATTGGGATCAGCATTTTCATTTTACATGCCTTCTGCCTTGTGGATGGTTTGTATTGCACTAATTATCAAACCCCTGGTTTATTACGAATTTGGACTCTATCGCCGGTTATGGATCTATGCCAGTGTACAGGAAATGAAGCTGATCGTAGCTGCTGTTACC
>JAAXWV010000187.1 GCA_013334845.1 Candidatus Roizmanbacteria bacterium
CTCACTGGTTGCAACCAGATAATATAATTTTTAAAATTAGTGTCCCAGCAATTGGGGAAATCGAAATTACCGGTAAAGACTTGGCAGCGCCCATTTCAATGCAAAGCGCTTTCCACGATAATCTGCATATTTTTTGCATGTATGCGATGTGGACGGATGGCTTTGAATTGATTGATGGAAAGATAAATTATGCGAAAGAAGATTCTCAAAGATTAAAAGACCAAGTGCAAGTGGATGAGCGGTGTTTAAGTTTTGGGGAGTATGCGGTCATAGTTCCTGCAGTGCAATTCATTGAAAAAGTAAAAATTGCTTTAGAGCGAGAAAAGAAAACACCAATAATGAGGCTGGTTGATTATTTTGATGGGGAAAAATTTAATGGTGAAATTGATGTGCGGGAAATTCCATTCAAAAAGCTTGACAAATTTTCCTACCAAAAAGAATTTAGAATTTGTATAGACAATCAAACCAAAGGAGATGATCCGTACACTTTGAGCCTTGGCAACATTACGGAAATTTCTGCGCTTGTTAAATCATCAGAAATAAATATGATATTTAACATTGATGCTATTCTGAAAGATTGAAAGAGTACATGCTATGGATACAGGCGTTTTTGTAGGAATTGTCGGAATTGTGATTGGCGTTTTGATTGCGTTCTGGCAATGGCATGATGCCCAGAAAAAAGGGAGCCTATTGACAACATTTTTGTTGGGGTTGAAAGCTGCCGATCTCCCTGAAAAAACCATAAAACAAATTAACGATATGCTTGAACGGCTGAAATAATCCCTTTTAGGCCGAGTGATGCATTTTGTCTTTTTATTAAAAAAAGAAAATTCAACGAAGATGACCGACCGTTACGAGATTTTACATAAAGGCCGCCGGATAGGGTTGGCTTATGTTTCTCCACATCCAGATTTCGAGGGACATTTTGTTGTTTCTATAATTCCTCTGGAACGCAAAGGGAAGTGGGAGGACGACACCCTTGAAATTCATTTAGAGGGGCCCCATTCTGATATTTTCGCCAACTCTATTGATGTAACAACGGCTATTAATGATGTGCTTTCTCAAGCGGCTATCGAGGACTGGAAAGTTCAAGTGAGAGCTGTAAAGCATTTTTAAGAGCCTTGCGCTTAGGGGGCTATAAATGTTCTTATTATTCTTAATAGACAAAATGGTGATCGAAAGAAAACATCTTGTTTCTTCCGAGGTTGACAGGCTGATCGACGCCACCAAGGGAGGCCGCAACGCGCAGCGCGTGACCGCTGCTTTTTGTTGCTGATGTTTCGTCATGGCTTGCGCGTGACAGAGGCTTGCGCCCTGCAATTATCCCAAGTCGATATTGAGTGTCGTGTCTTGCACGTTTCCCGCCTTAAAAAGGACTCTCTACCACCCACCCGCTAAGGTCTGATGAAATCAAGGCGATCACAGCATGGCTTACAATCCGAACAAAGATGAAGGTGGACAGTGACGCTTTTTTTTAAGCAATCGACGGGGAGCGTTAAGCCGGAAAACAGCTTGGCTTGCTATCCGCAATTATAGCGAACAGGTCGGACTTTCCCTTCCCGTCCACCCGCACATGCTTCGTCATGCTTGCGGTTTCGCCTTGGCAGATCAAGGAGCAGACACACGGCTCATTCAGGACTATTTTGGACACTGGAACATTCAGCACACCGTTATTTATACGGCAACAAATCCGGCAAGGTTTGAGAAGTTGTGGCGGTAAACCACTATATTTTATTGGCTGAGGAGATCAGAAACTATGTCATTTTTGCACTGGCTTAACAGAGTGCAGGATATCCTCCGTTGTCGATTCCAAGCTGTGTTGTTGGTTTTCCCTTACGTTGATAACTTATTTAAAACATGAACATCATCCAGCTTTTAGAGCAAGCACAGATTGGAGACCTTGACACATGTAGAGAATGTCCTTTGTCTCCGAAACGCAACACGTCTATTGCTTTTGGAACTAGCTGCACTGATCACGGTTTGGATTGGAGAAAAGAATCGCTTGCAAATTCAATATTTATCGCCCGCGACCCAGCTAATACAACACCTCAAAAAACTGGTCGACTTTGCATTGTTCACAATTCAGAAAATTCGACGGACAAAACAGCCCAAAACAGTTTTGATCTTTGGAAAGCGGCTATATCGTTAAATACAGAAAACTCTGAAGCCAGTGGATATTTAAAAAAACATTACTGGATCAATTCGATAATGCACGGAGTAACGGACAAAGCTATCATGGAAACAGCAAGAAAACATTGCTCGAAAGTGCTTCAGGCACAAATACGCATGTTGCGTCCAAAGATTGTTATTGCGGCAGGAACAGATGCGGTAAATAGCCTCTATGACATTGGACTTATTTCTCGGGACTGGCAAGCCGTCCGTCGCAATTTCCATTATGGTGCTTACATGGAAAAAAACAGCTCATGGGTCGATGATAAATCAATTAGCGTGTATTGTACCTATCACACCTCAGCGGGAAATGTGAACAGGACTATCCCTCCATTATATAAGCCTTTTGCCGATGACATTGAACAACGAATCAAGAAAAAGGTCGAAGCCAATAAACTTGAAAATCAGGATTTAATCACCGCGTTTCTCTCTAAATACCACAATACGTCATACGCACCACATCAAGGCATGAGATATCTGCTCAATCACTGGCTGGATATTGGTGTCGGTATCCGTACAGCTTATAAAGATGCAACTTAACGCTATACTCAAGGCCATCTATTGCGTTGGTATTCCAGAGCTATCATATTCATTATAAGCTAATGTTTTTCTGGATGTAGTTGAACTACACAACATTCAAGACCGAGTGGCTTTGCGATTTCTTTTGCGAATCTTAACTGCGATTCATGAAGACGATCAGTAGTCTTGACTTCAATAAACGACACCCCATTTTTATCTATAACGGTCAGATCGGGCCAACCTGATCGATAATCATAGGGATTTCTAAAAAATATAGCTGCAATTTTAGCAATGAAATCGGAGTCTACTGAATCTGCTAGAGAAGTCAGAAAATTTTGAAGAATTCCTTGGAAAGGATAATTTTTTTTAAACGAATATTGAACGATAGGATCAGCACAGATTTCAGCTATGTTTGCTTGTAATTGTCTGGGGCTAATGTTTTTGATACAAGTCAGTATTTCAGGTTTGAAAGCCTTGAGTGTCATACACTTGCCTTCAAAAAAACCACGGATTGCATCTTCTCTAGGGCTGAACTGAGTGCCGTTAAAAATGCTTCGTTTTGTCAAAACATCTAAGGCCGCTGCCCTCATTAGAATATTTATTCCCATACCTTCACACCAGCAAGACTCTTTGTTTTCGGCAGCTAATCGAGCAACAACGACTTCTTCAGGTGATAGGTCAGAATTCTGCCCCTCATTCCATTTCCCTGCGTTCATTTTCAATGCATATATGGTGAGAAGAGGCCAATTAATTTGCTCGCACTGTGTCTTTAACGTCAAGGGGTTCATCATAATTGAACGCAGCGTTTTCTTTTCCAGATTGCCCTTAAACATAGCAAATCTGCGAAAAAATAAC
>JAAXWV010000188.1 GCA_013334845.1 Candidatus Roizmanbacteria bacterium
TGAATGTTTTACATCATGCCCTAATGAAGAGGAAAAAGTGATGAAGTTTTTTGAAAAAGCTTTGCCAAAAGTTATTCAGGTCGGTGGAAATGCGACACTTGGCAAAGGTTTGGTGAGAACAAAACCACTTTAAGGAGAGATGCGCATATGCCAGTACGTCTTGATAGTGAGAGAAATCGAGCAGAAACGGCTTTTAATGACGTCAAGGAAGGGAGTGGTCAAGATTTTAGCGCAGAATATAAATCAATAGTGGTAAAATTTCCGGCTCTCTTGAAAACGAACGGTCTTGTGTCAACTATTGCATTTCTATTTTCAAAGCAACACTGCAGTTCTGGTGCTGCCCATAAATTACTTTGCAACCAAATTGCTAGATGGTTGTCAAACAAGGGTATTGTGATCCTTGGTACTGGAAGTACTTGTGAAGAATTTGTTAATAGCCTTGTGAAAATGGCCTGTGTGGAGGTTAGAAGAGCAACCAATGAAACGATTGCTTATTTGAACTGGCTTAAACGTTTTGCTGAAGGAATGATTGAAAAAGATGACGATGCATAATATACCTGTGCCATGTACTGCCGTTTTTAAAGGATTTGCCCGTGACAGGCAAACCGGTAATGAGAAACCTTTCGGATTTCTTGCGATCAGGAATAGTGACGATTTGTTCATACATGCGTCAGTTCTTGGCAAAGCAGGTATTCCGCAAGAGGAACAGATTAAAGAGCTTGAAGTTGAACTATTGAGTGTTATAGAGACAGAAAAAGGGCTTAAAGCAGAAAAAATTCGTATGATAGGGGTTGCAACATCAGCAGCGCCTGTAACTGTTCAGGGGTTTCCTCTTCCCCAGGAAACAGGCATCTCTTTTACAGGTGAAGCAGTGAAGGTTGCTTATGCTTGTGCGGAAAACGGATTGTACTTGACAGGAAAAAAGAAAGAATATAAAAACACAGTAAAAAGCCTGCCAATGATGATTCGGCTGAATGGACTTGCTCCAACACTTGTCTACTTGGCTTGCCATGAAAAAGAACCATACCAGCGAATATATGCACATCTTGCAGGAAGATTATCTGCAATTGAACAGGACTTGACTGGCGATACTGCGACAAAGATAAGGGATATACAATCCGATAAACTCAGAAAGATCACGCTTGAAGCAGTGAGCTTTCTTGGTTGGATAAAGCGTTTTTCAAGCGGTTTAATACCTGATTAATTTCAGTTTTATGGCAAAAGTAAAAGGAGAACGAGGCTCTATTCAAGACCAGTTGATTGCATTGGGTTGTGCTACCAAAGAGCAAGCTTCGAAAAATGCAATAGAAACAGAGGATAATACCGATCCAGATATGTTTGCTGACAGCATAAAAATCAAGGATACCTACTTGCCTTTTGATACGAGGGAGGCAATGGAGCAAGTCCAGTCAATAGATAATTTTGCTCTAAAGCTTAACAAGGCTGTTGTTTTTCTTGAGGATGAGAAGAAGAAACTAAAGCCGACTCTTTTCAAAAGAGATAAAAAAGAAAAGAGGATTATACATGAAGTAAAGTTCAAGTTTGAAGATAATAGGATAAATAAAATATCAGAGAAGCACTTTACAAATATTAAGGAATTAGGTTTAGATATCTTTTCCATACCCCTAACTCCTGATTGGCAATTCATTGTCGGTCTTGGTAATGAATCCGTATATGAAACCTCCATGACATTGCACCATGTACATGGTTTTCCGTATATCCCTGCCAGCGCTGTGAAAGGAGTTGTGAGAAGCTGGATTATTACTGAGGTATTTGTTAACCATAACATTCCAGAAGATGAAGTCGATTTTCCGCTTCTCAATGCTGAACATCGTGCTTATTTAGACGAAGGGTTCTGTAAAATATTTGGCTGTCCGAAAGCAACAAATGCTGTGAAGTTTGAAAATGGTAAGCCAAAAAAAAATAGTAAAGGTATTTACAAATACGAGCCACTTGTTGATACTGCTTTAGGAAAAGAAAATCAAGGTAAAATATGGTTCTTTGATGCTTTTCCTATTTCTACTCCAAATATCACTGTTGATATTATGAATCCACATTATGGAGATTATTATGGGGAAAAAAAACATAATGGAAATCCAATCCCTCCTGCAGATTATCTCACTCCTGTGCCAATTCCATTTCTAACTGTCGAAAATACAGTATTTCAATTTGTCATTGGAGTTAAAAAAAATTATAACACGAAAATATCAAGTGGGATATTTGAAGATGAAGTTCCCCTTGCTGTTGCGAGTATTTGGCTTAAAAAAGCGCTTGAAGAACATGGAATTGGTGCAAAAACGGCTGTCGGATATGGGTATATGGCTGAAAGAAAAGGAGGAAAAGCACAATGAACACCATTACCTTCGAGTGTGAAATTATCACGCCCATGTTTTTGGCTGGTGCTGATGGAATTGAGCCGGATCTTCGACCGCCGTCTATCAAAGGGGCTATGCGTTTTTGGTGGAGAGCGATGCATGGTTATTTGCCGATTGATGATATAAAAATGCCTGACGATGAAGTCCAAAAAGGCTTGAGATCACAGGAAACTGAAATATTTGGTGGTGGTGGTGAGCATGCAAGGCGAAGCAGCGTGATTATTAGAACAACACATCCAGAATTATCACGAGTAAAAACTGATTTTCCAAAAGCAAATATTTCTGTTAATGCTAAAGGTAAGCTACAGTCAGTCAATTTGCTTGAATACCTTGCTTATGGGACATATGATTGGGATAAGCAATTAAGAAAAAATGTTTTTCAACGGCCTTATTATTCTGTTGGTGAAAAATTTGAAATAATAGTGTTGTTTTCTGGCAATAGCAGTTGTCAGAAAACTATCTCTGAATGCTTGTATCTTATGTCGATTATTGGGGGCATTGGTTCAAGATCAAGAAATGGTTATGGTAGATTGAAAATAAATGGTATTAACCAAAATATAGAATCAGCAGATTTTGTCTCTTTTGCAAGTTCCTTGAAAAGGGGTCATCGTTGCGATTATACTGCCTTTTCTGATGAGATGAAATTATATCGCATAAAAAAAAGAACAAATACATGGAATGATGCACTTTTTGAGTTGGCAAAAGCATATAGGTCAGCTCGTACATCTTTAGATAAGCCTCATTTTGGTGCTAATAGACAGTATATATCATCTCCGTTAATGATTGATAACGTCAATAAGTCATTTCTTGAAAGACACTCTAAGCAGTATTTTTTTGGAATAGAAAAAATTGATACAACCTACATTGGTTATCTTTTATTTTTACCGTATAGGTTTTGTCAAAATTCAAATTTAAAATTACAAAACGATCAAAATGTGATTTTATCAAAATATGATCGGGTTAATGCAGATATGAACAGTAGTTTGAATGGCTTTTTAGATTCAGTGACATTATAGGATGCGTATAACCCTCGAACTCTCCCAACGCAAGCGTACGGTCACGCTGCCGATAAACAACAGCCACCTCATATCCTCCTTGATCTACAACATCGTTGATAAAAGCTCAAGCGAGTATGCAGATCGGTTGCATAATCAGGGTTACAG
>JAAXWV010000011.1 GCA_013334845.1 Candidatus Roizmanbacteria bacterium
AACTCGTATACACTATTCCTGAAAATTGTCTTATAAGGAGAATGCAATGAGCAGACACAGCCGCTCCCAACTGATTCTGGGCCTGATCTTGATTTTGGCTGGGATATGGTTCATCGTTCTTTTTTGATGATCCCAATGCCTTTCTTTTGCTGCCCGTAATGGTATATTTTCTTATTTCCTCTTTTAACATTCGCGCAATGAGAAATAATATCAACATTCACTTTAAGACTGCTCTCATAATTGGCGGAATTGCATCTGTGGGGATGCTTGGAGTATTTGGCTGGTATCATTATGCCGCTTACGGTAATTGGAAAACATTGGCGAACCATCTGCCTCGTTATGAAATCACCAATATGGATAAGATTCAGGCGTATCTTAATCTCAAAAATACACCCAGTCTGGGTGGAATCTTTTTGGAAGAACGACTACCGAACGGATTATATGAACTGCTTATCGCTCCTGATAAGGGAATATTATTTTTCTCACCAATATTACTTCTGGCCCTTTTAGGAATTGCGATGAGTACAAAACGAATTAATATGGAGCGTCTTATTTTATTTATTTGTATTGCAGTCAATCTCATTTTATACGCAAGTTTTACTGATCCGTGGGGAGGTTGGGCCTATGGACCGCGCTACCTCATCCCTTCGATGGCGATCCTGTCTTTGTTTGCCGGGATATTCCTAGCAGAGTTCCCCTATCAACTTATCGCCAAACTTCTTGCGGTACTTATGTTCAGTGTATCATCGGCAGTGGCCTTGCTGGGCGCGTTGACAACAAACGCTGTCCCTCCCCGAATTGAAGCGGTATATTTCAAAATTAAGTATGGTATTTTGTTTGCGGCTGAGTATCTGCAAAAAAATCATACCGGAAGCTTTCTGTACAACCAGTTTTTTGCTCATCAATTGTCGTTATTCCAGTACTTTTTAATCATCAATAATGTACTTATCGTGCTCTTTATTCTCGTGTTATTTGTTGTGCCAAGAGTATCCCGCCATGAATCTTAATATTACGTTTTCGATTGTAAAATTAAAAAAACTGTTTATGCCGTTAACTCGGGTTAATCCGATATATATAGTTTTGAGTGTTGCATTTGTCTTGAGTCTGGGAAGTGCTCTCTACTTCCTGAAGCATGATCTGATCCTCGCCTACGGAGATGCAGAGTCGCATCTCAATATCTCCAAGCGAGTCATTCAGAGTATCACACCGGGCTTTGCACAGCTTGGTGGTATATGGCTTCCCTTCCCTCACCTTATGATGATTCCGTTTGTGTGGCTTGACCCTCTATGGCGATCCGGACTTGCCGGCTCAATTGTATCTGGCATGTGTTTCATCATCAGTTCGCTATATGTATATCGGCTCACTTTTTTACTAACCCGCCACACATTCGCTTCGTTTGCTGCTTCACTTGTGTTTATGTTCAACCCGAACATTCTTTATTTGCAAGCAACACCAATGACTGAGATGCCCCTTATCATGTTTTTTCTTTTGTCGAGTTACTATTTCATTATCTATATAAAAAATGAACGTAAACTCTCCGGTTTGCTTTTAGCTGCATTTTTTGGATTTTGTGCGGTACTTACACGATACGATGGATGGTTTCTCGTATTGATTGAAGCACTTACAATCGTGGGACTTGATCTGACTAAACGGGAACACTGGCAGCGAATTGAAGGCAAATTTTTCTTATTTTCAACCTTAGCTTTTTTCGGGGCAGCAATCTGGATGATGTGGGACTTTCTCATTTTAGGAGACCCGTTCTATTTTACAACTAGCGAGTTCTCTGCCCGATCTCAGCAGATGTCATGGATGCAACGAGGTGAGCTTCCGGCCTATCACAACCTGCCGCTTTCCTTTTTATATTACTTCATCACTGGTATGAGTAATAGCGGGATCCTTATGTTTGCTCTGGCTTTGACAGGACTCTTTCTATTTTTCCGAGATAAAAAAGTAACGTATCGATATGCGATTGGGATCATTCTGCTTGTGCCGGTACTGTTTAATACATTCACTCTTTTTATGGGCCAGTCGGTCATCTTTATTCCCCATCTTACACCTGTGAGTTTTGAGTGGCGATTATTCAATGTCCGGTATGGAGCTTTGATAATTCCCGTGGTAGCATTCTTGTGTGCATATGCTTTTTATCGTCTTCGATCAACGATGGCACGGAGCGTGATAATTGTCTTGTTTTTCCTCCAATTTGGACTTTATATGATTGGATACTCACGTGTCATCACGATAGCTGACGGTACCGATGGACTGTCACGGGCCAAGCGCCCCGATGCGGAGCGCTTTATATCGAGTAACTATGATAAGGGGCTGGTACTTATTGATGATTATGCGCGGACCCTTAGTATTTTGCGTAGCGGGATACCGATGCAGAAGATTATCTATGTTGGTAATAAGCCCTATTGGCAAGAATCATTAAAGGAGCCAGAGAAATATGCAACGTGGATTATTATGCAGAAGGATGATACCGTCTGGAAAAATATCTATGACAATCCGGTGATACAGGGACGGTTGTATGCTCATTTTCAAAAGGTTTATACATCACCTCAGATACTTATTTTCAAAAGATTTACTCCATGAAAAGATTCGTTGCCATTGCAGTATTGTTTTTGTTGTCCGCTATTACAGTGAATGCCCGGGAGAGGTTTTTCCAAGTACAGTCGATCGATACCATGAAGTTTTCCCGTGATGTGGCGCGGGAAAAGCTAACAGATCCGTTTTACGACAAGGAAATTTATACTCAGGTAAAAAATATCGCGGCAACGGGTGCGACTCACGTTGCGGTAGCCACTCCCTACGACGACGAATTTATCCCATTTCTCACCCGATGGGTCACGGCAGCCCGGACATATCATCTCAATGTCTGGTTCCGGGGGAATTTTTCCGGCTGGGAGGGATGGTTTGATTATCCAAAAATTGATCGGCGAACTCACCTCGAAAAAACAATCGCATTCATTACTAAGAATCCTCGATTATTCGAAGATGGCGATATTTTTACCGCCTGTCCGGAATGTGAGAATGGAGGCCCCGGAGATCCTCGACAGACGCAGGATTATAGCGGCTTTAAATCATTCCTCATCGAGGAGAACAATGTGGTGCAAAAAACATTTCAGAAAATTGGGAAAAAGGTTACTACTAACTATTACTCGATGAATGGGGATGTGGCGAATGCGATTATGAATAAAGAAACAACTGCGGCACTGGGAGGAGTAGTAACAGTCGATCACTACGTTTCCAAAACAACAAAACTCGTGACCGATCTTAAGAAGTTTGCGAACCAGAGCGGTGGTTCGGTGGTTTTGGGAGAGTTCGGGGCTCCTATTCCCGATTTGCAGGGTGAGATGACAGAAACCGAACAGGCAGTCTGGATCAAAAATACTCTGAGTAGTCTTGTGACGGTTCCTCAACTGATTTCAGTGAACTACTGGACAAATAAGGGGAGCAGTACTGAGTTGTGGAATGAGGATAATTCGCCCAAAAAAGCAGTCAAAGCACTTACCGAATACTATACTCCATACAATCTGACAGGCACGGTACGTGACGCGGCGGGGACTCCTCTGAACGGGGCAACAGTGCAGGGTGTTGAGCGAAAAACGAGTACTCAGAACGGTCATTACATTCTCCCGGTACTTGAAGGGGAAATGGTGAAGTTTAGTAAAGATGGATATCTTCCGGCGATGACAGTGGTCTCCGCTCATGACTCACTCGATGTACAGCGTGATATTGTTTTGAATAAACCCTACGCTTCACAGGCAAAAAACAAAATTATGGAGTTTTTCACCTATCTGCAAGCCCTCTTTAGTAGATGACTTACTTCCTAAGCCATTTGACGCCTGCATATACGAATGGAGTTTCGAGGAGCGACATACTGCACTTTACTAACCAATAGGGAATCATGATACTTGTCAGGAATGCGACATTTGCTCCGAACGGTTCATCCAGTGAATAAAAGGCGAGCGTCATATATACGACGGTATCAACCAGAAGTGAAATCACATTAGAAAGGTTAATCCGAAGCCACAATCGCGACTTCCCCATCCGTTTACGGATTTTGCTGAAAATATATACGTCGAGAAAATCAGCAAGCGCGAACGCGACAAGACTCGCAAGAGAAATACGGATTGAAGTGCCGAAGATAAGATCATAGGCAGATTCGGTATGTTTAAAACGAGCGGCTGGCGGTAGTGCAACTGCAAGTATAGCAAATGCCGTTAAAGCAATAATCATGAGAATTCCTGCCCGAACCATGCTTCTCGCCCGTTCTACTCCATACACTTCGGAAATCATATCATTGAGGGAATATACGATAGGAAAAAGGAGGATGCCAACGCTCGCGTTGAGTTTGAGAACTCCCACCTGAACAATCGGAAAAACTTTCGCTCCCATAAGTTCGGCAGTTACGATGCAGAAAATGTAGAGAGAGACGATAAGGTCAAGCTTTTCGATTTTAAACATACGAGGGATTATACTATTACGATTCGTTTCTTGCAAACTGTCCGGTGACCTTGGAGGTGGCAAACATGAACTGGAAGATGACAATAGCAAAAACTACATAGAGAGTATTGAGCAGAAATGCTATACCTAGATAGTCCCACCGAGTGGCGTGGGTAGTTACATAATATCGCCCTGTCTCAAAGATATAGGTAGGCGAAAGCATATAAGCGACCACCTGAAGAGGTGCCGGCATTATATTTACCGGATAAAAGGCGGCGGTCAGTGGTTGAAAAATCGGCAGGAGTCCCCATGCTAATCCTTGTATCCGGGTGCCGAAGCGGAAAATAAGTCCCAACACAATAAGTCCGAATGAAAAGGCGAATAATACCAGGTTGATAAACGACAACACGAGAACGGGAAGGCTAACCTGCAATAAATTAAAGTGGAATACAAAAAAAGACATGAGTGAACAAAACGTCACCACGAG
This sequence comes from Candidatus Roizmanbacteria bacterium, assembly GCA_013334845.1. GTDB lineage: Bacteria > Patescibacteriota > Microgenomatia > UBA1406 > GWC2-37-13 > JAAXWV01. Next base: position 4,931 of record JAAXWV010000011.1, read on the forward strand.
CAGTGCTTTTAAAATTCCTGAGAGGGTATGAGCAAATATGTATTCGTTTAGTTGAAGAGGTGCAACGAATAAATTGCTCAAATTTCTTGACCATATATTCCAGAGGCTCCCGAGCGATACCGAGTACTGCACTGTATAGAGAATCTGCCAGAAAATCATGCCATACAATATACTGAATGCCACTTCTTTACTGGCACTTTGAGCCAGATAAAGGGAAATAAACCCGAAAATAATAGTGCTGAAAATGGGATATACTATGAGGTCAAAAATTACCTCAAGCGCTCCGCGGATGATAAAATACTCCTGTGTCAGTATGGCAAATATGCGCTGAAATTGCATATTAACTTTTGCGGGCAATTTGTAAAAACACGTCTTCCAGATCTGGTTTATTCACTTCTATGTCAGTAATCCAGATGTCTGTTTTGCTAATTCCAAAGATAAGTTTGGGAATGAGTTTTTCTTCTGTCTCGATGATTGCCATATGGTCATTTTCGAAGGTATACGAGTATTGTTTTTCTTTCAGATACTTCTCTACCTGATCGCGGTGTGAGTCGAAAGTGAGGCGTACTTCTGCATTGGGAATGAGCTTAGTGAGGCCAACCGGAGTGTCATGGGCGACAATAGTACCTTTATCGAGAATAATGACATCATCACAGATCCGGGTCACTTCATCCATATTGTGGCTGGTAAAAAGGATGGTAAGGTTTTTGTCGCGTCTGAGCTCTTCAATGAGGGTGAGCGTTTTGTCCGCAATATCGGGATCGAGTGAAGCAGTGGGCTCATCCATGAGAACAATTTCAGGGTCATTAATGAGTGATTTTATGAGGTTGATGCGAGTCTTCTGCCCGGCTGAGAGGTCGTTGTAGCGGAGGTCTTTAAATTGAGTAACCTCAAAATAGGAAAGAAGGTCGTTTATTTTTTTCGTTGCATCGGGCACCTGGTAGAGTTGTGCAAAAACGACGAGATTTTGATAAGCGGAGATGCGCCCCAGCAAGGTATTGAATGCAGAGGTGAAATTGATTCGCTGAAGGCTCTCAACCCGATGTTCAATAAAATCTTTTCCGAAGTATTGAATCGCTCCGGAAGTGGGGGTGGTAATGCCAAGAAGAATCTGGATGGTGGTGGTCTTCCCTGCTCCGTTGGGCCCAAGAAAGCCGATCACTTGTCCCCGGGGAATGGAAAACGAGATCCCGTTTACCGCTCGGAATTTTCCATAGTCTTTTATAAGATTGCGAACCTCTAAAACATGCTCTGCCATAGGTTTATTATACTCAATTACATGGTAGATTGGCAATAATTGACAATATGAATTATTGATTGGCTTATGGTGAGATTTCAATTGCTATGGGATTAAAGGAATGCTGGTCAAATGAGTATAGGAAGACTATTGGTGCCTGTTCGCGTGTCTGGCGAATAAACACTATCCTCTCCCCTCCCACTCCCGGTAAAATTCTTCTAAATATGCTTCAAGGAATATGTGTCTTTGGAGTGCTATTTTCTTTCCTGTCTCGGTGTTCATTCGATCTTTAAGGAGAAGGAGTTTTTCGTAAAAATGATTTATTGTAGTTCCCTTGTTTGTTTTGTATGCTTCAAAAGTAGTGTGCTGTTGCGGTCTGATCGCGGGATCATACATTGCCCGATGTTTTGAACCGCCATAGGAAAAAGCCCGGGCAACGCCGATGGCTCCTATTGCGTCAAGACGATCAGCGTCCTGCACGACCTTCCCTTCAAGTGTAGAAATTCCATTACTCTCCCCTGCCCCCTTAAAGGTTACTTGCCGTACAATTTCTACAACTTGTGTGCGTATATCAACTTCCAGACCACACTCTTTAAGCCATTCCTGAGCCCTTAAGGCGTTAGTTTCCAGATTACCGCCATGGAATTTCCAGTCAGCAATATCATGAAGCAGGGCTCCGAGCTCTACAACCATCATATCCGCTTTTTCCGTTTCCCCTATCTTTTTGGCAAGCTGCCATACGCGGTAAATATGCCACCAGTCATGACCAGGCTCAGTCTCCCCTATTGTTTGCCTCACATATTCGGCAGTTTTCTGAATTATGGGTGCCATGAAGTTATTATATAATCTGAGCCCTCAGGTTGTTTGATAGATATCCGGATGGTGGCGAAGATAGCCTTCATAGAAACCGGACCTCACCAAACCATTCAACGAGACGGCGAGGCGAGCTTTGTTGCCTGTTTTTGTTTCAAACTGCTGCTGCCAGCGTCGGGAATGAACGGTATATACGTTGTACATTTTGCGTACGAGTACGTCAGTGGATTTCTTTTCGTTCGTTTCGGTGAAATAATCCATAAAGGTCCCCAATCCTTTTGCAGTTGGTGTGATATCTAGGCGAGCGTCGAATTCCCGACAGACGAGTAATGAGTGCCGAAGCGGAGTCATCTTTAATTTCTCCATATTGATACCATAGGAAGCGAGCTCTTTTCCCGTCGCGCTGATAAGTGAGGCAGTCTGAAGTTGAGTCTCCAGCTCGGAAACAATCTCCAGTTCGTGAAGCGGAAAAAAGACCCAGTTGGGGTTTATGGGCGGAATCAGGCCGCCTTGCGAGAGCAGTGATTTCATATCTGTTTGAATAGTGGAAATTGCTTGTTGGTTAAACTCTCGAGTATGTTGATCAAGTCTTTCTGCCGAGGCAATAACTTCATAAATATGCTGAAGGGGGTAGAGTCCGTACCACTGGAGTGTAGGCAGATGATTTGTGCCATTCTCTATCCACATAAGTTTTCTTTTAGCCTCCAGAGGAGTCCGTTCCTGCTCTTCCACAGTTTCAGTATACCGGGCGAATTTCTGTTAAAAGTAATGAGAAGGTAAGAATATACGGGTAATGCGATCATGTAAAGAGAAATCAATTAGGCAGTTCGCTTAATAGGATTTTGATCATTCCGTGGCATTTTGTCTGATAGAGGAATAAGTTCCGGGATATCTAAAATTCCATGAGCCAGCTTTGATAAGGAATCGTACATGGTAATTATTTGTGATTCACTTTCCTGATATCGATAAACTGTTTGAGTAACTCCATTAATAGTTTCATAAATCGGGTCAACAGTTCCAATAATTACAGGGCTTTTCCTTTCATTTTTGATTCTCTCCTTGTGTCTTTTAGCTTTATTCTTGATGGTATCCACTACTAAATCAGGGGCTCGCTTGCGTCCAGTATGTTTTACTTTAGGAAGGTTATCACACATCTTGTCTGGATAAATAACGCCATATTTGGGTCTATTTTTCAATGCAGGATTAACGCCATTAGCTTCTTCGTCCGGATGTGTATTTAATGTTATTTTTAGCTCCCTTTTTAGCTCAAGTGCTGTCTTTTTTTCGCTATTTATAAAAACAAAAAGTTTCCCCTCTTTTCCCATAAGAGCTATAGTATATCAAAATAGAGGTAGAAAGTATATAACTATAGGATATATTGTGTCCTATAATCTGTCATCCATTCATACTATTATATCTAGGTGGCTTCTGGCCATTTTGTGGTAAAATGTAACTCATTGCTACGAATAATAGGAAGGGTGCAGAGAGTGGTTGAATCGGCACGCCTGGAAAGCGTGTATGGCAGCAATGTCATCGCGGGTTCGAATCCCGCCCCTTCCGCCTTCGCTTCGCAAAGCTACGGCGAGACAAAGTCCGCAGAAAGCTTTGGGTTGCTTCTAGACCCATTTCTCCTGTTAAAAGGGATTGTCGAGTTCTTCTTTTTGTTCCAGTTATATGGATATACACCCAAACCAAGCCTGTAAGCGTGAAAAGGGTTAAATTTAGCGTAGGAGAGAGGGTCGGTTCTAAGGTTTTAGCAACCTTCTAGGATAAGAAATATTTGCTAAATGATATAATTGAATCATGGAAAACATCGATGAAATCAGTAAACAACGGGCAGTTAAATTATTTGACAGTCCTGAACTTTCATCGTTTGAAGTAGGGACTACAAAAGGTCTTCAGCAAATTCACCAATATTTATTTAATGATCTATATGACTTTGCTGGTCAAATTCGCGAAAAAAACATAAGTAAAGACAATTTCCGCTTTGCTAATAGCCTATATTTGTCTGATGTTCTAACAAAAATTGATACTATGAACGAGAGTACTTTTGAGGAAATAATCAATAAGTATGCAGAAATGAATATCGCTCATCCATTTATAGAGGGAAATGGTCGTAGTGCACGTATCTGGCTAGACCTCATGCTCAAGAAGAATATCGGCAAGTGTATAGATTGGCAAAAAATAGAAAAAAAAGATTATTTCAATGCTATGATTCGCAGTCACGTAAATGATCTTGAGCTGCGTGAATTGTTACGTACTGGCCTAACCGAAAAAATCAATGATCGGGAAGTATTTATGAAAGGAATTGAACAGTCGTATTATTACGAAGAAATCGATGATTATAAAGGGTAATCTTTAATAACTCCTCTTTTTAGCCATAATTTAATGGAGAATCTTCGTTGGAATCTCGTTTTCCTTACTTGAAGTTCAATGTGGGAAGTATTTGATCGGTGATTGATTTATTTGCTGGAGTCGGAGGCAGAGTTGAGATTGAGAATAACGCCTTACCCTTTAAAACTATAGTAACATAGCGTGTTTTTGGTCCAACTATCAAACCTTCAATACCTTTATAGCCATCAATTGTAGCCTCTTTAATACTCGCCGGATCCATTTCTGTTTTTGCTCGTTCTAAATCTTGCTCAGTCGCATCTTTATATTGTTCGTATAAACCATACATTTGATACTCAGGATTATTTTCTGATCCCTTGGTGAGGAAAAACCCAGCAGTTCGAATACTTCCGGCGCTATCTGTAATTTCTTTACGGAAAACAAAATCTTTGGGGTGTTGAAAGGACAATCCTATTTCATCAATTGTTTCCGGTCGCAGGTCGGAACTAGCAGATATCTGTTTAGTAAAGTTCCTGCCATCAGGAGCTCTGCATTGTTCCGGGTAACTCTCCATGATTGGGTATCCCGCTTGAGCACATTCCTCGAAAGTATCAATGCTCTGTATCTTTGAAGCTTTTTGATAATTCCAAACAACTACACTGGCGATAAGTAGAATGACGAAAACTGTAATGAGCTTGATATTTTGCTTCATCATCATGCTTATATATTCTATCAATCTTTATTGAAGAATAACGATCTTCAGATCCCACCAAAAAGAAGCTTATTGTTGGTATCGATGAACTTATGGCTAAATTACAGAAGAAGAATCTCTGATTTTTTGGTACGTCAGGATATTTTGAAATTCTGCTTTTTGCCAAAACTACGACGACAGTCTATCTACATGTTGGATCCAATCCTTCGCAATGTTTTCCAGGTATTGTTATAATCCATTATATGCTTAGTACATTAAAGCCAATAGCAACGAAAAATTTACAACCTATTGCACGGCTATTTAAAAATGTAAATCCCAACTACATTACTCTCATGGGGATGATTTTTCCCATTTTATTTTTTATCTGCATTCTCTACAAGCTTTACATCCCAGCTCTTTTTGTATTTATATTTAATAGTGTAGATATGCTGGACGGCATGGTGGCGCGTTCTCATAATAAGGTCACTCCTTTTGGAGGGTTCCTTGATTCTACCATCGATAGGTTTAGTGATTATGTGGTATTAATTGCGTTTTCTTTTGGAGCTTTAGTACCATGGATTATCGTTGCACCCCTTGTTCTTTTAACCTATCTGATTAGCTATATACGGTCGCGGACAGAACTAGCTGCGCAGGGAAAATTAGTTGCGGATGTAGGAATTATTGAAAGAACCGAGCGGCTGTTTTTCGTATTTATCGCCCTTTTGTTGTATGTTATGTTTCCTTCATTGCGATTTGTAAACCTAAATATTATATCTTTGACTTTTATTATTCTCATATTACTTTCAGCGGTTACGGTATTCCAACGAATATATTTTGCCTATAAACGATTATGATCATACTCTATCGGGAGTAATGACAAGAAGTAAGGGCAATATTTCAATTTTCTGCACGAACGAAGTTCTTCAGTTGACCCACTGTCAATGCCTGGCTGCTTCCATTAATGGTTCTACCCAATATTGGTTTCTGATGAACGTATGATACAAAAGTTGATTGAGCAACTAAATCTTCTCCGTAAAATCGTCGTAGTATATCTTCCGCTCCCGTTAAATACCGGAAATGAGTATATCTTGGGACTTCTTCACTAATTAGTTATAATAAATATCTCATCTATGAAAAAAATACTCATCTTCAATGGACATCCGGATAAGGAAAGTTTTTGTACTGCATTAGCCCAGGCCTATAAAGAAGGAGCGGATATGGCCAGAACAGGCTGTAAGCTTATCAATCTCGTCGATCTGGACTTTACTCCGGTTCTCAAATACGGCTATCGCAAGCGCACCGATCTCGAACCCGATTTGCTTGCAGTTCAAAGAGACATTAAAGAGGCCGATCATTTAGTTTTCGTATACCCGACCTGGTGGTCTACTTTCCCTGCTCTGCTGAGTGGGTTCATTGACCGGGTTTTCCTGCCGGGATTTGCTTTTAAATATCGGGAAAACTCTCCCTTCTGGGATAAACTGCTGACAGGGAAAACGGCTCGTCTTATCGTGACGATGGATGCTCCGCCGTGGTATTACTTCTTTATCATGGGAAGTCCGGGGCACAAGGCAATGAAAAAAGGGATTCTTGAGTTTTGTGGCGTCAAGCCGGTCAAGGTCACAACCATTGGCCCGATCAAATCTTTTACCAAGGAAAAACGAGCTCAGTGGATATGTGAAGTGAGAAAATTGGGAGAAAGTAGTAGCTGACTTTCTGATTTGTTAAACTTTAAACTCGCGCCATTTTTAATAGGTGATTTGTATAATATATGCATGAATAATACTCTTTTCTTTACTCTCGTCGCGGCGGTGGCTGCCATAGTCTCGTCGGTACAATTAATACCGCAAGTGATCTCGGTTTTTCGAGCTAAAAATTTGAACGGAGTCTCCACTACAACCTTTCTTCTTTTTACTTTCACGTATTCGTTGTGGCTCATCCACGGCATTCATCAGCATGATCTCGCTATTATCGGCGCTAACATCTGTTGTGTTATCTGCAGTGCCAGTATATTGGTGATAAAATTTTTGAAAAGCCGGAAGTTGACATAACACCTTCATGACCATCCTCATTCTTCACGGTATTACAGGAAAGGCGGGAATTCACTGGCAACAGTGGCTCCACGATGAACTTGTCAAACTAGGGCATACAGTTATTATGCCCACACTCCCCTCCCCTGATCACCCTGACCGGATCGAATGGCTCGAGACAGTAAAAAAACTTATCGAAGGAGTCAATCCCTCTCAGCTTATTATTGTCGGACATTCACTCGGAGTGGTCGCTGCCCTTGATTATATTGAGCAAACCTCAAGGCCTGTTCTCAGCCTTATTTCGATCGCAGGGTTTGGCGAAGACTACGGTGCTGAACTCAATAGCTATTTTATGAAAGTGAAGCAACTAAATTACGAAAAGATTCGGGAAAACGCTCAATATTTTGAGGTTTTCTACGGAAACGATGACCCTTACGTCCCACAATCTGTCTTGGAATCGTTAGCGGAAAAATTGCAGGTAGAACCCCGCATATTTCCTCAAGGTGGACACTTAAATACGAGCACGGGTTTTACCACTTTTCCAGATCTCCTCTCTACTATCCAGCAGTTTGCAAGAACCTCTCGGGTAAGTTATGGAGTAATAGGACAATCTAAAAACCAATAATTGTTGTTTATAGTCGATTGTGCGGGTGCACACTAGTTGGTAAGGTTTATTTATGCCGACTAGACAAGAGAGATTTTATCGCGGTGGAATATACCATTTATACAACCGAACAATTGAGGGAAAGCCTGTATTCGCTGAAAATAGGATGGCTGATCTTTTTCTCAAACTACTTCGTTATTACCGTTCATCTCAGGCGGCAATCGGTTATCACAGGCTAAAAAATTTAACGATCTCCAAGCAAGCTCAACTTTTTCAAGCAACCGAGTATGTAAAGTATCATCGCGTACAAATTTTGGCTTACTGCCTAATGCCAAACCATTATCACTTGCTTGTTGCACAACTACACGATGGAGGTGTCGTCTCAATGATGAGATCATTACTTAATTCGTTCACACAATACTACAATAAATCTCACAAGCGTTTTGGCCCGCTTTTTCAGCCGCAGTTTAAGGCTAAGAGTATCTATACCGATGAAGTGCTCACTCATGTTTCACGATATATTCACTTAAATCCGTATTCTTCTGGAATAGTCTCCACATTTAATGATCTGTTTGAGTACAAATATAGCTCGATAAACGAGTATTGTGGACATCTTGAGGACAACTTGTGTAGCAAGCAGCAGATTCTTGCGCTTTTCGGGAACAGCGGAATTAAGTATCAAGAATTTCTGCAAAATAACGCCGATTATCAAAGAAGACTTAATGAAGTAAAACGGCTTATGAAATAGGAATTATGTCATTTTGTCCTTTTGTGACAGTCTCCAACCTCCCCGGTTGGTGAGATGTTGGTGAGATTGGTGAGAGATTTAGAGCTTTTCGTTAATGCGATCGATCACATCATGCATAGGTTTGAGTGAAACGTCTTCGGACACACTACCTTGTTCGTAGTAGCCAAACGGATTGTCGAGATCTTTGATTAACAAGATCATATAAATGAGAATGAATGAAACAAAAGTTACGAAAAAAAGGCTTTCATAATAGGGGTCTATTTTCACAAATACCAATCCGACACATAAAAGAAACGTAATTACTTCTGCTACTGCATACCCAGATGCATTAAAAGAAGTCTCTCGAATAGTATGGATCCGGTTAACAATACGACGAATATTGCTCTGTTCCTGCTTCATCCGTACAATAAAATTTGCCTGAGTGAGGGGCTCAAACATGAGAAAATAATCATTTAGTTTTGTGATGTTGGCAAGAACGTGCTTTGTCTTTTCATTTCGGTGAAACCAGTTAATAATTTGGTTGGTTAGTACCACGACATGATCTAGTCCCTGTTTTGCCTCAGGAGATCGTTTATTTTTGTAAATAATA
>JAAXWV010000189.1 GCA_013334845.1 Candidatus Roizmanbacteria bacterium
TGCTTCACTCATATCTATAATTAGTTTAACAGTTTGGTACTAGACGTCTAGTTTGGATAGTCAATAATTAGAATCAAAAATCCAGTAGCGTGAATGCCTCCAGGATAATCTGTAGAATATATGATTTTGGCTCAGTATACAGGTCTTGAACATCTAATCAGTACCGGTTATATAATTAGTACATAGGAGGACATAAAATGGTCAAACAATGTCAAAGTTGTGGAATGCCGCTACAAACAAAAAAAGCTGGTGATTGCCGAGGTACGGAATCAGATGGTACAAAAAGCGAAAAATGGTGCAAGTTATGCTACGAGAATGGAGAATTTATTGGTCCTGAATGTACACTCGGCGAGATGAAAGTTATTGTCGACAATGCCCTAAAGGAAAATGGCAGTGGCAAATTGATGAGATGGATGGCGCAGAAACAACTTCCTAGCCTCGAAAGATGGGGAAAAAATAAGCAGAAAACTCAGTAGCGTCAATACCTGCTAGATAGTCTGTATAATATATAGTAATAATCTTTGACTCGAGTTCATAAACAGCCTGCAAATGGCGTAAACTAGAGTTATGGATAATTGGAAGAAAAATTAAAACATTAAAAACTGGCGAATACAAAAGGCATGTTTATTATAACTGCAACCACAAGGTTGATCCGAAATGCAACGAGCCATACGTGGGCTTAGAGGACTGTCCTCTATAAGTGTTATTGTTTGCTACTTTTGGCCTATCGTAATCTATTTATCGTCAATATAATACTTTAGGTTGTTTAACACAGAATGCGTTTCTTCATAATCCGCTACAAACTCCATATATTTTTGCCTTGATAAAAATAGATCAAGCACTTTGCCGGTTTTTAACCAAATCGGTTCACCTCCCTCTCTGTAATATCTTAGGCTTGAATGTTTGTATCGTTCCCATAATCTCGGATTAAGGTGAATATATCGAGTGATGTGTCGTAGATAGGCTTCTTGGTCTATACGGACGGCTTTGTATCTACTTTCAAAGACCGAGCCAGTACGTTTATATTTCAGATTGAAGTAACGACTATAGCTAGTCATCAGGCTACGCATGAACTTTTCTAGATACGGTATATCTGTCTGATATAGAAGCATATGAAAGTGATTGGACATTAGGCAATATGCAAGTAACTCTATCTTATTTTGGTAGTTTGGATATACAACGCCGGTTTTGCCGATAACTGGATTCTCCGATAAATAACGACCAAACAGACAGAGGAAGTATTTGTAATCCGAGTCTTCCCTGAAGAGCTTTCGTTTATTTATACCTCGTGCATAAACGTGATAATACGAGTCTGGGACCTGTTGTTTTAGAACATTCCTAGAGGGCATGTCTTAATTATAGGGCATTTTAAGTTATTTTTAATAAAAACAAGCAAGACAAAAAACCTACACAATATTACCCTTTTAGAGGACAGTCCTCTAGGTCATTAAATCGGTAGCCCAAAAGATATTGATAAAACCACATCTGCGGACGGTACATGGGAGCAATGGGTGTATGGAAACCCAATATACAATGCAAACTATGTACACCTAGAAAATGATATCGTGACAAGTATGTAGAACTATAGACCGTTGGCGATAGCTGTACTGATGACGAATTCACGCCAATATCCAACATCTACTCCTTTTGCATGTTGAATAAATCTGTCCATAAAGTCTACGTGATATTTTCCATCTAGTGTCCTGTACGGCCTTGGCGTATCCTGACGAAACCTTATATATTCGGCATGCTCGATACCCAATAGGTCAGCTGGTATCATGGCAGTTTGATATTCAACATTCTCAATTATTTTGTCCCAGGCTCTACTGAAATCTTTACCGAGTGATTGATCTAATTTGAGAAAATGGCTATCGGCGAATGTGAAAGAGTGAGAATTATCCCTCGGAACATTCGTTCCAAACATGTCTTCTACCTTGGCGCGTTTATCGTTCTCTAGAATAGCATACGCGATCGCAAGACTAGACAAGGCTAACTCGTGCCTATTATCATGCATGTGTTTATCCGACTCTTTGATTCGATTGACGACTTCCTTGTTCTGAATCGCATCAATAGTGTCAAACTCAGACAACGGCTTGCCGGTGTAAGTCTTTAATAATGAATCGATTTGTATTGCGACCCATAAAACGATCTCATCTATTTGTCTGTCATTCGGTATAACAAAATTGTGCTTAAAATTACTCCGCATAGTATTAAGCTGATCACATTTTAGTTCGTCTAGTGAGCCAAATTTATCTGGATGTTTGGCAATAGCACTAACATAATCCGGGAACATAAGTTTGCCTTTTTTGGAATTGTTCGAATCATCATACAGATATTGAAGCGTCCAATCCAACGCATCGTGAGCATGAAGCACTGCGAACGCTTTTTCAATTCCAGTTCGCTTAACCTGCACTTTAGATGCCTTGAGAAGTAGTCTAGCAGAAATTATCTGATTAGTAGAAGCTTTGACCATATATCAATTCTACATCATACAATCGACTATTTCGCTAGACATTATTATTTCTTGTCGATATATTATTGATAGCAGTTTAAAAAGCAAGTATAGAGAGACTGTTGCTTTTTCTTATCTGTTGAGTATATAATTGTAATCAGTTAACAGTGGTTAAAATAAACAAAAACTGCCCTTCCATTTGTTTTGCTTATGCTTTATAATTAAATTATGAATGAGGGTAAACTAGGATACGTTTCGTTATTTAGCAGTGCGGGTGTAGGTTGTTACGGTTTTAGCCAAGAAGGCTTCGACTGTATAGTTACATCAGAATTGATACAAAGAAGGCTTGATGTACAAAAAGCGAATAAAGTATGCTCACTTGATAGTGGGTATATCGGAGGTGATTTTACCCTTAAGAGAACCAGGGATAAAGTTGTTGATGCAATAGCTAATTGGAAAAATACTTACAATAATAAAGAAGTAGATGTATTAATCGCTACCCCACCGTGCCAAGGTATCTCCGTCGCTAATCACAAAAAGAATAACGAGCTTAAGAGAAATTCACTTGTAGTTGAGTCACTAAGTCTCATCCACCAAATAATGCCTCGTTATTTTATTTTAGAAAATGTTCGCGGATTTCTAAATACAACTTGTACGGACATTGATGGGGTCGATCGAAAGATTGCCGAAGCCATCAACCTTAATCTTGCTGGCCAGTATAACATCGCCCATAGAATAATAAACTTCAAGGACTTCGGAAATAATTCAAGTCGTACCAGAACCGTAGTGATTGGTGTCAGAAAAGATATAGAGGACATTACCCCATATGAGCTATTTCCTACAGAAAAAAAGGCACCAACCCTACGAGAGCTCATCGGCGATCTAAAGCCATTAAATAAGATGGGTGAAATTGATGAAAAAGATATTTATCACAATTTTAGAAATTATGACTCCAAAATGCTCGAATGGATCAAAGACATTAATGAGGGTGAATCGGCTTTTGATAATACAGACCCCGCAAAAAGACCGCACAAGATCATAGACGGAGTTATTATACCTAATGTTAAT
>JAAXWV010000190.1 GCA_013334845.1 Candidatus Roizmanbacteria bacterium
GGTCTCTATATTTTTTTATCTGGACCATCAAATAATTATATCTTTTATAAGTCTTCCCATTGATTGTTATTTTTTCTGTTTTCTCAGTTTCGCATTCAATGATTTTGTCATACAACGCATTTTTATTTATTTCTTGTGACTCAATTTCGACACTATTTTCTATTTCATGTTGTTCCAATTCATTTTCAAATTGTTCTATCTGTAAATAATCTGAAACTAACTCCTGGCCCTGGTAAACAGCTACGATAAAATGATTTAGTGCATCTGCTTTGAAGTAATTTTTAAGTATTGAAAAATTATTTAGCAAATTATCTTGATATTTTTTTACTAGCTCGTAATTCGTATAGTTTTTAGAAGATGAAATTCTGTATCCGAGTTTATTCAAGGCCTTCAAAGTTTTGTTATTCATAATCGGGTACTTATTACAATCAACCCGATTAAGGTATATCGTGGCTATCCCCACGCCAAATCCCAGATAATTTTCAAGTTGTAAAAACCAGTCTCTAAGTGAGAATTTAGCTTTAAACGGCATTAAAACGAATTTTCTAAAGCTATCTATATCCTTTTCTACCGTATTTCGAAATATGTTCTTGGTTCGTTCTCCACCTGATTGTACTCGCCCGCCTTCACTTACGAAGTCATAAAAGAAATCAACAAATTCTTTGTTCGATAAAGAGGCTAATCGAGAATCCGTAATGGTGGTCTTATAGAAATCCATATTTGAACTGTGTGGACCATTAATCCACCAATTTTCGAATTCAATTATAATTTTTTCTAAATACAATTTTCTATCCATTTTATTCTCTATTTCATCTGGAGTGGATTTCATTGTATGAATGCCAACGGCTTTGGGGATCACCGGGGCCGCTTCTTTTGCGGCGTCCGGTGTACCCCCTCGTTAGATTTCAAAATTCCGTTCCTTCAACTCCTCACAAGCACCATCAAGCCCTGGAAACATTGAGCCTGCTGTGATCCCCATGTACCTAAGTTCTTGGATAACCTTGTCGCGGTCTCGGACAGGAAGATCAATTGCCGATAGATATGTCTTGGCTGGCGACTCAAAAGATTTGATGTATGACTCAATGTCATCAATATTTGTGACCGTTGATGTAGCTTGTTGAGGGATCATTCTTTCGTTTTCGATTGCCATAAACTCACCAACTGAAAGATGAAGGCTGGGATTTAGTAAATTGGTTATTGGTTTTAAATCTGATTTCCACATCCCCTGGTTGAAGACATATATTCTTACTTTGTCTGTCGGCAAAGCATTTTCAACCTGCTCTTTTGATAATCCGCGATAGGCGAAAAATGCCGCAACATATGGTGAGTAAGTCCAATCTAGAAGTGGCGTAGGGTAACCATGATGTTGCACTAAATTGAAAAAAGCACCGTTCTCATTTGGCACTTCAAGATTAAAAACATGTCTTGTCCTTGAACTGAGATGCCTGTGTAAGGATTGGATGTCCTCGTCGAGGAACCTTTCTAAATCGGCTCGACCAGTACGATGAAATGATGTACGCAACCTCGATGGTTTGTTTTGTCCCCGAAATATAAAACTAGATCCTTTTAAGCTTGAAATGTCAGCTTTATACTTGTCCCAATCTATTCCTCGTGCCACTAGATTTGAAGGTTGGTCGGCCTGTGATCGAGGTAAAGTGCAACTACCAGATGCTCCTCTTTCACTCGTCCACGTCAAAGTAAGAGTATCGCCTGTACATGCACCATGAACATAGGCGTAATCTGATACGAAAACATCTTCAGAGTAATATTGTTTAATATTGATCCACGGTTCTAGAAATCCATTTGAAGGATTAATCGCCTTTATTTGGCCAGTACGAACTTGAAACTCGTTATTTTTGTCAATAGTCCTGAAATATGCGGCAACACTAGGAATATTTTTATTGTCTTCGAAAAGATAAGCAATGCCTTGGAAGTACGACGATAGTTCATCAATATTAACTATGATACTGCCTGTTGAAGCACCGGTGTATTTACCTATCCACTGCCCTTTCATTTGGTTTACTCTCCTTTGTTCGCAATCTAACGGTGAGGGAGAACAGCGGCGGTTTTAGGCCGCTGCTTCTTCCTGGTTGAACCTGTTTTTTGTTTATTCACTTTCGACTTCGTGTTTTATCTTTATGGCAAGATGGTAAAGTTTCGTGCGGAGAGCGGCAAACTGATCATTAATAGGAGAAATCTGGCTCTCAAGAATCTCATGGCCGTTTATCGGATGAATAACTAAATCAGTAAAACTACCCATACCACCAAAGCCGCTAAGGAGGCGCTCAACTCCTCGAAAGTTGCGTTGACGAATCATATTGAGATTTTATTGAAGCCATTTGGCCCAAAACATCTCTTTTACGTTTTCCAAAAGAGAAGCAGCTACAGTAAGTTGAGTTATCAAATCCTCTACATCGTCGGCCATAGTTTTTTATTCCTTACTTGAATTTCAACTTAATGGTTCAACGAAGCCATCACAGTGGTCGGCGCTCACGGCATTTCCTCGGATCGAGGTTTCCTGACGTTGCGGATATGGCGCTTCTCGCAAGCTCCAAATTCGGCGAAGTTGCGTCGGGCTTCCGTAAGACTGAGTCTCCCGTTGGGACCGCCCCGGATCACGTCGGCGTCCTCATTGTCCTGACCATCATCTTCCCAGAAGCAGACGTTACAGATGTCGTAGCCGCCTCTTTCTGGCAGTGTCTTGTAGCCGCAGCACGGGCACGCAAACTTGTCGCCTTCCCGAGTGTCTTTGGTGATATTCATGTCTTGCCCTTTTTGTTCAACGGTGTTGCCGCTGAGCCGGGAGCGTCAGCGAATCGGCTCTAGTGGCGTGTTAGACGTACTTCATGGTCAGCACTTCTCCCATAGCCCGTCAAAAACAAGCTCCATCATCTTTTGATTTGTTTCAGACTCTGAATATATTGTCCAATAGCTTTCAGGAGATCCTTCTTTTTTGACGGATTTTGAGTTGCATATGTATCCTCCCTTACCCTTCACAAGAAGCAATCTAATTCCATATGTATCGGTTCTTTTAGGTTTAGTAACCCTCAGTATGTGATTCACAAAATTTTGTGACTCCGCAGATATATTGTCCTCGTTGATGATTATTTTCATGTTTATGTCGTCTATTTTGCTAAGGAGGCTATTCCATCCTTCTTTTCCAAGATTAAATCCAGAGCTGATGAACAAAACCTCATCACCTTTTTCAGCCTTGTTGATAATATCTACAAACAGCTGCAGTACACGGGTTCGACCTTTTATTATCGTAAAGTCTTCCCCGAACGGCCACCCGTATGCTCTTTCTGCACAGAAATCAGCACAGTGTCTTAAGCCGGCCACAAAATCTAGAGCATGGATGACTTGCTCTTGCTTTGTACGCAACTCCCGAAAATACCCTCGTAGATTCCAAGATATTCCAGTTGCAGCAAAAGAAATAAAGAGGATGCTGGCTCCAAGCAAAATCTGCCCAACATAGAACATATCGTTCTTACCGTTAAAATAGTTAATGCTTGCGAT
>JAAXWV010000012.1:0-8051 GCA_013334845.1 Candidatus Roizmanbacteria bacterium
TTGGCCCGCAATGCGAAGGGGGTTCGTATATAATCCAGAGTCACATCTTTTTGTCAAACAATTATGCTACGATATTGGCTAATTCCTCACTCCACTCCCTTCGTCAATAAATGGATAAATATCCCGTAATGGCCTTAGACCAGGAAAATGTTGGCCGCGAGGAGGGCGGGGGAGGAGGAGATGTACCGGTGGCCGCCGAGAAAGGGGCTCAAGATCCGGCCCACAAACGTTCCGTGCGACAGCGTGCGAGTAGTGTAGTCAACAAGATCAGGAGGCCAATCATACCAGATTCTACTCAGTCTTTAATCCGTAATATAGCGTGAGCCCCGAGTACACATTAAACATATTTTTTGTTTCCTCCTCACGCATGTTTAGCCCTTTCAGATGCTCTCCCTTTATCACGCAAAATGTATGCGGAGCAGCACATTCTTTCGCCAGTTGAACTGTTTCCACGGTCGTTATTTTCAGTGTAGGAAGATAATAACCAACTACTGTTTTTACTGTCTCTTCGTGAGGGCCGAGCACGAGGCGGTGAACTGCGGGCATAGCTTTCAGATATTCTACAATCTGCATCTCTGCATATGTCCAGTCGCCGGAATTTTTCTTATCGAAATGGGCGACGAGGAGGTTTTGATAATAGAAAAAATTAATCATTGTTACAACAAGTATAAGAAGAAAAAGGATATTGTGCTTCGCTTTCATGAGGAGCGAATAGTAACCGAAACCGATCATGATTGAGAGGCTGAGCAACAAAAGTGTTGATCGGAACGCGGGGAGGGTGTTGGAAAAAAACACGATTTGCAGTATGCCCAACGCAAGTAATGATACTACGGGTAGAATTCCGCGGCGATTTTTCCCGACTGTCCAGCTTCCCCATACGAGGAAAACCACATCGATAAGCATAAAAAATCCTGTTTTCGGGATACGTAAAAAGGTCGAGTTAAAATCCCCTGTTATAAAAAGCGTCTTAAGATCAATAGATCGGAGTATATTCGTGATGGATTCGAGTGGTGGCGCGAAAGAAATAGTGTGTCCGGTAAAAGCAGGGGATAGAAGCACCAAAGCCGAAGCCATAAACTGAAAAAGAGGAGAAAGCGGTAATACATAAATGCCGAGAATAAGGGTGACGACGAGAAGGAAGGGATTTAATGTAAGAGACAAGGCAGTGAACCACGGTGATACAGTGGTAACGACACTAATGATATAAGCGGCAAGCTGGTCTTTACAGTACTTTTTCATTACCAAATACAGTAGAACCGGCACGAGGGCGGCAAGCACGACCGCCAGGATACGGTAGGAAAAGTCAGAAGTCGACAGATGAAGGCCGCAGTTCTGGAGAAGATTCAGCTCGTCGAGTGAGGGGCTCTTGGGCACTTTTCCCACATACCACAGTTTCCCTAGCCCGATAATAAAAAGGCTAACGGGCAGAAAAACAGCACCAACGATATTATTTAATTGGAACTTCATAATAGGGTAATGTAATAACATATACCCGGTTTTTGAGACGGGCTTCAGGATTTAAGAGCGATTGACTGGCTTGAGCACTTCTTGCACATGGTGAAGATAGAAAAAGCATGTACTCTTCCTGGCTGAGGAAGAGGGATATTATACCAGTAGAGGTTTTATCGCAAGTAAATGACTCAAGGACAAAAGCTGGTACAAATTTCATCTTATCCACCTTTGTAATACTGTTCCACCGGTCTATCTGGTGGTACTCACGCGTTTTCCAGAGGGTCTCCGGCGAGAGGGAGAGATGAAATACAGGATATATATAAGGGCGGCCTGAGATTTGTTCAGAGTACATAAATGTATCTGAGCCCTGATAATGAGCTGTAATATATTCAGCGATCAGATTTTCCCGCTTCTGATAGTTGTAGGAATAGTGAAGCATGTAATCGTGGAAAAAGAAGGAGAGAAAGATTCCCACCTGGACGAAGTATCCAACAGCAAGAAGTGTGAGCCCGATAGCACGATAGTGGAGCTTTTTACCTTTGATAAAGGTGAGAAATTCAAAAAATGCAAAAACCGAAACAATCTCAAATGAACCGAGTGCCGCAAGATCGCGCTTCCCGCTGGGGGCACCTTCAGTAATAGTTGAGGGGAGAGGAGAGACGAGTATCCAGAACAAAAGAACCCCTAATAGAAGTCGTTGTCTCTGGTTCTTCGTAGTAAAAAATAGACGACCGAGAAGGAATAAACCAAGGTAATAAAAGGGCGTCACAACAAGATAGAGCGGAGGATAATAGCTCTCAAAAACCTCACTGCGCATTTTTATAACGCTAAGAAAATCGGTACCAAAATGGGAGAGATAATTTCCTGCCAGTGTAAGCCCGTAAAAACTTGCTTTGTTGTACATGAGTTTTGCCAGCTTAGTATTTTTACCCTCACCACGATACTCGTTCACTTCCAGAACGGTGGCTTTTTTCTCTCCGAAAATGCCAACATACTTCATCCGATCAGCGCCCCCAATCTGGGCTTGTTGATAAATAAGCACTCCGGCAGCTGCCAGAAGAATCACGGAAAATACCAGGTAGAGCCAGGATCGTTTCGTTTTAACAAAGGCGTTGAGGAGGAGAAAAAGACAGAAGAGGAGTGGACCCACGATACGTCCGAGGTTGTAGGAAAACATGGAAAGTATGAGGAGAGACGAAGCAAGTACTGCAAATCGGAGCTTTTTGGAGTTGAGATAGATAAGTTCACTGTATAGTGCGGCGCTAATTAAAAAGGCAGAGAGCATGATTCCGTCACCAGCAATCCGACTGAAAAATATAGCCGGCGGCGAAAAAACAAACAGGCCCAGAGTGAGTAAACTAAGCCATCTATTTTTAAATACTTGCCAGCTAATTCCATACACTGTAAGCATAGCGAGTGATCCCGCCAGGGCGTTGATAAACCGGGTGGTCGCCAGACTGAGACCAAATAATTTGACCGGAATAGAAGTCAGGTAAATGTAAAGGGGATTTTTAAAATCGCCAAACGCTTCGAAAATAGTGGGGAGGAAACGACCCCATTCATCGTGGAGTGTTTTGGAGATGACATAGGCGTTGTAGCCGACACTTGCTTCATCTATTTCCGGTCCATAGGGGATGGTTCCGAGGCGATAAAAACGAAGCAATGTCCCTATGGCCAGCAGGATAAGTATCACCGGAACGTAATGCTTTTTCACCAGTTCAGCAAACTTATGGATTGCCATAGCTACAGACCATTATATAGTAGAGAGGCGCTAGCAGATCAGGCATTTATGATTAAGAATAGGAAGAAGTGTATTCGGCCCTTTTTGTTTATCAACCTCATCCGCCGATTCGGCAGGTTCAGGATCTCTCTTAATGCCAGGCTACATTTTCAACTTGTGGTGCACATTAGTACAATATGCTCTCACCCACGAAGGATCCCAGTTGAGAGAGGAGTGAGGGGTTGTGTGTCTTGAGCGCCAGTTCCTCGGTACCGAGATTCACTCCTGTTTCTACATAGTTATGTGAGCCAAAAATAGCGGTAGCGTTGTCGATAGTCACAAGTTTGGCATGAATTTTGCGGGTTGGATGATGAATAAGCTGAATATTAGGCACATTATTAATCTTTTGTTTCAAAACAAGATAGGGGAACGAAAAAGGAAATTTAGCAAACATTTTATTGTTCCGGGTCGAGGTAATAATGGTCACATTTACACCCTCTCGCGCCTTTTTTATCAGCAAATCCAGCAGCCTTCCTTCCGGGATAAGCTGAGACATGTAAACAATCTTTGATTGTGCGTGTGGTATTTCTTCGAGGAGTGTATTATAGATGAGTGAATTGCCTATTTTCCCCACATCAAACAAAAGTCTTCCTAGCTGAGGGATTTCAGTTGAATAGTTTTGTTCGGGTCGCTTGTCGTTTACCCGGGGATATTTTTCTAAAAGAGCTTTTATAAGCTTTAAGTTATCTGATTTCATGACAAAATCGATGACCTGGAAGCCGGGATCAAACATATTGATCCCTCCAATCCAGCAAATGTCATCCACAATATACATCTTGGTATGATTTCGCCGAACGATAGGAATGAGTGATGTGAAGTAGGGGGAAGGAGTATTGGTGACTGTAAGTAGGGCACCGGCTTTTCTCAATCGTTGGTAAAATTCTTCATTATGCTTAAAAACGGATCGATGATAAGCGCGTGTTGCCGGGGTAAGGGCTGGTAAAAGGACAAGTTCATCGTCAATATAGCGACGAGAAATCCAGTCGAAAGTTATAAAAACCTTAATGCCTTTTTCCAGTCTTTCCAGCAAGATCGGCTCAACACGTTTTAGTACTGTGCCGTATTCAAAATTCATTGACTCAATATAAATATGTTTTTTAGCCTGTGAGCAGATTTTGCAAAAATCGTCGAGAAATTCCGATGGGGTTTGAATCAATTCCATAGCAGTATATTAAGTATACAGAAAAATTTACTTTATGTACGAGCTATCTGAAGCTTCTCACAAGATTTTTGAGAGGTGAGTGTATGAGAAAGCAGCACTAATACGGTAATAAATGGTAATTGAATCCCAGCTATAAAATGAGGGATAAAGCGCATCGCAACTTCAGAAGACACTATCCGAAGCAGTCCTAAAAACACCAGGATACCCAAAACGCGTCCGCAATTTAAAAATAGCTCCTGATCAAAGATATATGAATAATGATGGAGGCCACTGTGGTGCTCTTCATATTCCACCAAATTCATTCCAATAGCAGAATATGAATTCCAGCGTAGAGAGTTACTTAATGTCATAAAGGCAGTATAGATGACCACCCCCCAGAACGAGAATGCTAAGCCCAGCGATACGCCGGCAACTACAAAAAATATAAGGCCAACTATAAACGAAAGCGTTTGATGTTTTTCTGACACGAACTTCCCCAGTTGATAGGTGGCGAATGCAGAGAACACGGCTAGTAGTGATTGTACTATTCCCAGAGCCCCTTCATTGCCAACAACCGCGAGAATAATCAGAGTTGATAAAAAGATGCTCACCCCACCCGACAGTCCATATCCAAGAGTAAATAACCGAAAGAGATTCCATCGACGGCTGCCGTTGATAATGAGTGAAGGGCGGGAGCTTAACTCACTTTTTTTCTCCCGAGTGTACATTATTAACCCGGTAATTGCCAAAATAACAAGAGTGAAAACAGTTAGTGATTCATAGGCAAATTGGGTAGAGTAGAGGTGGTATTTTTCTCCTGATATGATGAAGAATCCGACAAGAAAAGGAACTATAATCCCGATCAATGTTCCCAATGCGTTATTTAAACTGGAAAAGTAGAATCGATTATCGGTGCGGGTATTCTGGAGGGAAAGTGCATTGTGGTTGGCCCAATAAAAAGCGGCACCCAGTCCAGCAATGCTTCCGAAGACAAACAAAGAGAGTGCATTAACTACCGGCATAAAAATTACGAGAATTACGGTGATACCTTGCGCGATGCATCCAATCATATACATAGTTCGAACAGAAAACCGTTTGAGTAGCAGTCCGTTGAGATAAAATCCGACAGGAAGAAACAAAAAAACAGCTAGGTTGAAAATTGCAGAAAAATATAAGCTTTGAGATTTCCGCCAGATAAAAGCGTTGGTGAAAATTCCTATGATTGGATCGGCTATATCGTAGATGGCAAACGACACAATAAGCTTTTGGCCCTCAGTCGAAAGTCGACGAAAATGGGATTGTTCGGTTTTCAAAAACGAGGAAAGCCCGTGCATAAAAGCTCATTATATCAGTGATGTTGAGATAAGTCCCTTTTTTCGCAAACCGGTAGCGTGAAGGAAAAAATAGAACCAGGCGTGTCCTTCCCCTCGGTCCAGATCTTTCCGTGATAATGTGTGATGATTGCGTGCGAAATATATAGACCAAGGCCCAATCCCCCATGCATACTGCTTCGAGCCTGATCTTTCCCTTGATAGAAACGGGCAAAAATATGTTCCCGATCTTTTTCCGAGATACCGATTCCAAAATCCTCCACCGATATAGTAACGAATTTCCCCTTCTTTTTCATAGACACGAATATTTTGTCCGCATGAGGAGAGTATTTAATGGCATTATTAATTAAGTTCGTTAGTACCTGTCGGATGCGGGATTTGTCAGAGTAAGAATAACAGTTCAGCTTTCCCTTTCGAATAATACGGTGGTGCTCGGCCAATGGCTGAATATCATCAATGATATCCTGTACGAATTCGTTGAGATTGAACGCTTCGTCAATATAACTTAGCTTATTCTCATTAATCTTGGTTATGTCGAGTAATTCGCTGATCAGTCGAACAAGATTATTAATCTGATTGTCAATCTTTGAGAGATAGAGGGCTGTATTTTCGTCCCCTCTCTGTTTGGCTTGTTTATAGAGAATTTGAGTATATGTTTTAGCACTGGTCAATGGGGTTTTAAGCTCGTGGCTGGCAATACCGAGAAACTCATCTTTTCTTTTTCCTGCATTATTTTTTTCCGCCTGACTTAAAATGCTGGCTATTGATTCGAGAAAGGAGATCTCCTCGGGAGTAAATATCCGTGACTTGTTGGCAGAACCGCATAATACGCCAAACAGGGTATCATTTCCTTGAATTGGCACAAGTATACAGGCTAAATTACCCTTGTCTTTTTGATTGACTATAATAGGTTTTGAAGATTGAAGTAACGTCTGAATCACAGAAGGTCTGTCGGCGCATATAAACGGAGATACTTCATTTTCTGACTCTTCAGTCTCGACTGTTAGCGATCTTGATTCCGGATAATAGCGTAATATGGTACAACTGGCAAGATGAAGCGTATGAGTAATTACGTCTGAAGCTTCTTTTATGAGGTCGGGGAGTGCGGGGATAGTAAGTGCACGTTGACTGAGGACACTAAGTATATGTTGGTATTGATTCTGCTCATTTAATTTCTCTTCTGATTTTCGTCGATCAGTAGTAGGGAAGCGGACGGCAATATATTTTACCGGTTTACCGGAAGCATCAAGGATGGGAGCAATACTGGTATCAACCCAATAGATTGACCCGTCTTTTGCCCGATCTCTCAGTTCGCCTCTCCATACTTTTCCTTCGGTAATCGTTTTCCACATATTTCGGTAGAAGCCTTTTGAATGGTAGTCGGAATTCAAAATACGGTGATTCTTGCCTAATATTTCCGAGCGCCTATATTTTGAAGTCCTCAAGAAGAGATCATTAGCATAGGTTATAGTGCCATGCATATCTGTTTCAGACACCAAAGCAGATTGATTAAGAGCCTCAAGTAAGGCATGGTAGTCAGGGAGAAAGCGATTTATATTCCGTTTATGAGCCCGAGGCATAGGCCGTACCGATAGTTAATTTATCACGACAAAGCAAGCCTCTTCAATAAAAACTATATCAATATTATACCCCTCTGTATGTAAGGATTATGTAAAAATGATATTACTCCTTTCTTATGATGTTCTTAAAGGATGTCCCAATATTCATCGTTATCATTGATACAGCTGTGATAGAAAAACTACTTCTCCATCTCATCCTTAAAAAACTGCCTTGTGGGTCTCTTTCCGTCACCTACTGGGATAAGGATGTACGTCACTACGGAAAAGGGGAGCCTCATATAGCGTTAAAACTACGCACTTCCTCAGTGGTATGGAAAATATTTTACAACCTATCTCTCGGGTTCTGTGAAGGATATATGCATGGGGATATAGAAATTGAGGCGGACGTTGACACCTTGAATCAGTTTGTCTGTGGCAATCAACAAATAATAGGAGATTTGACTCTCTCAAGTCTTACCTCGTTTACGGGAGATAACACAAAGTCACAGCACTCATGGTTTGTTCAACATCATTATGATCGAGGTAATGATTTTTTCAAACTGTGGCTTGATAAAACAATGACATACAGCTGTGCATATTTTGAAACTCGGGAAGATTCATTGGAAAGAGCTCAAGAGCAGAAGGTTGCTCATATTCTTCGGAAACTCCAACTAGAGCCAGGTATGTCGCTTCTTGATATCGGATGCGGATGGGGATCTTTACTGATTCGGGCTGCACAACAGTACCATGTTCGAGGAGTTGGAATCACTCTCAGCGAAGAGCAATAC
>JAAXWV010000012.1:8061-13893 GCA_013334845.1 Candidatus Roizmanbacteria bacterium
CTATGCCACCTCCGCTGCTCAAAAATTTCAGGTTGCCGATAAGGTGCGTTTTTATCTTGCTCATTATGAAGAGCTTGAGAAGAGCGAGGAAATGTATGATCGTATTGTAAGTGTAGGAATGCTGGAACATGTAGGTAGGGAAAATTATGAAGGCTATTATCATATTGTATCCCGACTACTTAAAGAAGGGGGAATTGGATTGTTGCATACCATCACGCAGGAAACCGAGGAGGAAGGTGATCCGTGGCTGAAGAAGTATATTTTCCCCGGTGGTGAGATCCCATCAATCCGGGAGATCGTATCTGTATTTCCTGATTTTGATTTTCGGCTTTGCGACTATGAAAATATGAGGCTTCAGTACGTTCTCACACTTCGCCATTGGCTTTCCCGATTTGATGAACACAAGCGTGAGGTAGTTTCCCATTATGGAGAGGTATTCTATCGCATGTGGAGGCTCTATCTTATTACCTGTGCGGGGGCATTCAAATATGGAAAACTTTCCCTTTCCCAGTTTACCTTTTCAAAAGGTCTCAAAAATGATCATCCCCTCACACGACGCTATATGGACGCTTCTTACTCTTTTGTGTCAAAAACATAACTCTTGCTTTACAAGCTTCGATAATAATGAAGAGTAATGACACTATCGAGCCCATCCTTTTACCATAACGGAACAATCCCACTCCAATACACCTGTGAAGGAGATAATACCAATCCGCCTCTGGTGATACGCGATGTTCCTAAGGGTGCAAAAAGCTTGATACTTATTCTCGAAGATCCCGATGCTCCTCATAAAACATGGACACACTGGCTTTTATATAATATTCCGCCCGGAACCACTCATATACCGGAAAATGAAATTCCGTCTGAGGCGCTTGAAGGGTTAGCAAACGGAGGTACTTTCGGCTACGAGGGGCCCTGTCCGCCGAGCGGCACTCACCACTACATCTTTACTCTCTATGCTATAGACATTATACTCGCGATAAAACCCAATGCAGTCAATAAACAGACTTTATTATCCCAAATGAACGGCCATATTATCGATCGGGCCGAGTTGGTCGGCCTCTATGTTTTACAAAAGCGGGTACAGGCATGAAACTTTATCTCGTTCGCTATGGTGGGCTCAAACATAACGGTACAACGTACCAAAAAACCCAAACCCTCTCTCGAGAAGGCTCTCAGCAGGCGCTGCTCGTGGCCCATCAGCTGCGTGCCTATCCGCTCGATTGTATCCTCACGAGCGACAACGGTCCCGCCAAAGAAGCAGCCGAAATTATCGGGAGTGTGACTCAAAAACGGGTCGAAGCTTTTGATTCGTTTCGTGAGCAACGACATCCTTCTATCGTCTGGGGGAGGGGAAGACGCGACCCGTTGGTCCGTATTATCTACCGGCTCATTTATGATAATATGGGTCGTCCTGACTGGCATTATAGCGATGAGGAAAATTTCTATGATATTAGGAAACGAATTGCTGAAAATATTCAATATATGCTACGCCGTGGCGACGGCCATATTCTTATTGTCGGCGCTGATGAGATTGTTAAATATATCCTGTGCTATGCCTTGCTTCGGGAGCGTTTGCACCCGCTTGATTATCTCAGATTTCAGGAATTTATGAAGCTTGATCCGGTCGGAATTACGGTAGTTGAGTATGATCGGTATATGAATTGGCACCTAATGAAATTGAACGGATAGCACATTTCATACATAATAGTAAACATCTTCATATGTGCATATTTCGTTATTATTGTTTAATTTAATTAAACAATTGCTATATATGTACTATAAGTCTATTTTACTGCCTTTGAAACTGCTTCAACGACGTCTTGGTCAAACACTGAAGGGATGATTTTGCTCGGGGTTGGGTGAGTAACCAGAGCTGCTAGGTTTTCTGCTGCCCGAATAAACATTTCCAGAGTAACTTCTTTAATTTGCTTTTCGAGAGCGCCCTTGAATATGCCAGGAAAAATGAGTGCGTTATTTACCTGGTTACGGAAGTCTGATCGTCCGGTAGCTACTATATAGGCTCCAGCTGCTTTTGCAACTTGAGGCATAATCTCAGGGGTAGGATTGGCAAGAGCAAAAATAATTGATTTTGCATTCATCGTTTTTACCATGTCTGTACTAAGTATGTTTGGTTGAGAGACACCGATGAAGACATCGGCTCCGGTGAGCACTTGTCCCAGAGAACCGGGAATTCCTTGAGGATTAGTAAACGCGGCAAGAGCCTCTTTTTCTTCCGTATTACCTTCACGGTTGGCATAAATTGCTCCGGCCCGATCGCACATGATAATCTGCTTCGCTCCCTTTTTGGTAAGGATCTTTCCGATGGCTGAACCTGCAGCACCTGCTCCCGAAATTACAATTTTAGCGGTCGCAATATCCCGATTTGTTATTTTAAGCGCATTAAGAAGCCCTGCCAATACTGCGGTAGCTGCTCCCCACTGGTCGTCATGGATGACGGGAATAGCTAGCTCTTTCTTGAGTCTTGCTTCCACTTCGAAACATTGCGGCGCTTTTATATCCTCCAAATTGATTCCCCCGAATGTGGGGGCGATAGCTTTGACTGCGGCTATGATTTCGTCGGGGTCTTGCGTTGATAGTACAATCGGAAAGGCATCGATATTTGCAAATCGTTTAAAGAGGAGGCATTTGCCCTCCATCACAGGGAGAGCTCCCTCAGGCCCTATATTACCCAAACCGAGTACGGCTGAGCCATCGGAGATCACCGCGACTGCGCGTTTCTTCATAGTATATTCACCCACTTCGTTTTTATGCTTTGCTATATATGAACTGACTTCTGCCACTCCGGGAGTGTAGACGAGGGCGAGATCCTTTTTATTGCGGAGGGGTACTTTGGAGGCAATGCCCAACTTACCATTATGAGTTCGATGAAGCGCCATTGCTTCTTGAGTAATATTCATAGGTAAGAGTCATTATAGCACTAATAGTTCATTTGGATAAAATACAACAGCGCTCCTTAGAGTATACTTACAATATATGGTAGAAGCAGACTCTCCCTTAATGATTGCACAGGATACGCTAATACTTCAGGAACCTCAATCTTCTTCAACAGACCTTGAGAATCGGAGCTCCTCTCATTTAGATAAAGTTGTTCAATGGATAGAAAAAAATGATTTTCGAATAAATTCCCATAATTGGCGTTATTTTCCACGATGCGCCGAAACTGCTTACCCATCATCATTACCATGGACGGAGGCTATGAAAAAAGTAGGTGACCCGGTAGATATCTTTAAAGCAGTAGACAAGTATTTTAAAGGTGTTGTTATAACAAACGAACGTGTGCGTCAATTTATAGACCAAATGCAAACGCGACTTAGTCAGGATGGACTTCATATACTAATTTCGGCGCCTGATAGCGGGGAGCAGCTTCGTGTCGAATCAGAAGAGGGTCTTATCGTTAGCAACCCTTTTTACGCAGGTCTAAATGATACAACTCATGGCTTCTATAGAAGTGATGGTAATAAACCCATTATTGTATATTTGGGATCAATTACAGAACCAACCAAAGTGGAAACATGGGCTCAGGTAGATGAATCTCGAAGTAATACGAGATTAATAATCTTGAATGGTAAAAGAATTGAGGAGGAGCCTTCGCGGGCATTAGTCGCTTTAGCTCACGAACTTGGACATGACGAAGAATCGAAAACACCGCCACAAACAAGAACTTTTATTGACGGAGAGACAGTCGAACGTTGCGTACCTGACACGGAGGTCATCTCATCATTATGGGGAGCTAAGATGGCTGTGATGTTATTCGATGCTACTGGAGATGAAAAATTAATAGAATTCGCAGGAAGGCAAGCAAGTTTATATAACCGTGTTTTGTTTGGCTCTGAACAAGGAAATCTTCAGAACATTCAATAAATTCTTACTCTCTTTTTATATTGCTGGAATAATATAAAGTATATTGATTGAGTCAATTTGCACCCTGATTGAAAAGGGTGTACTATATTAATAGTTTATTTCATACTTATGAGAGATTACGAATATGAGGAGAGAGGAAAAGCCGGCAGTTTTGGGGTCGGGTTGCTAATTGGTGCAGTAGCCGGGGCTGTAGCAGGAATTTTGTTCGCTCCCAAATCAGGGAAAGAAAATCGCGAGATGATGGCTCAGAAAGCCCGCGAGATGAAAGATAAATTTCAGGAAAAATGGGAGAGCGGTGAGATTCAAGAAAAAGCCCGTAAGGTGTTTGGCGAGGTGAGTGATCGAAGCATACAGATGTATCGGGAAGCTAATCGTGAGATGCACGCCCGGGTAAACCAGATGCGTAATATGAGCTATGATGAGTATAAGGACATAGTGACTGACGTTGTTGAGAATGTGCGAAAAGGTGCAAATGGTACTACTGAACAGATGAAGAAGCTTTATGAAGGCTTGATTGCAGAGTGGGGTACAGTAAAAACGAAATCAAATGGAGAAGGACGCCGTCATGCGGCAAAAGATGAAAAATAACCTTTATGGATCTCCAGCAAACATTCTATTTTATCGGGATCATTTTTATGATCTTATGGATTCTCATATTTATTGGGGTCGCTTTTGGATTGTGGAAAGCTTATTCCACAGCCCAGAGTATCAAAAAACATATGGTGACGCGAGCAGTGGGCTTGTTAGCCGCACGGCGGGTTGAGTTCATTGCTACAGCGTTGATTACTATTGCCACCTTCTTTATAAAACGTGCAGGAAACGCCTTCAGGAAAAAGTAAGACAAGAGAGTAATTTGAAAAAATGGGGAAATAGGTAAATTGTGTTGCATTATAATCACGCACGCAGTGCTTGCCTGCCGGTAGGCAGGAAGCAAACCCCCTTGTCGTATGGGATTGCTTCATCACTACGTTCCTTGCAATGACAAACGCATTATGTTTTTCTCCCGTATCGTTCTTTCGACAGGCGGATGATTTTCTCCCGGTTATCATTGCGCAGGGCGGGGAGAGGAAGCGTCTTTGCTGGGAAGGGGGCCGAGGTCATATTGTCGATGGAGAGTTTCATTACGATCTCGTGTTTTCCGAGTGAGACGAGTTCTTTATCAGAGTATATACCGCTGAATTCCTTGCTGAATGCCTGTGCATCGCGAGCACCCATCACAAACGAAGCAAGCGTTCCAACATTTCCAAAAATTGCACGCTGAATTTCCAGATCAAGTTGCTCGATATACTGGTTCGTCATGGTCAATGATAGTCGATATTTACGAGCCTCCGACAATATCTTAATAAATGAGGAAGTGGCAAAGTTCTGGAACTCATCAACATACAGAAAAAAGTCTTTCCGGTCTTCCTCTTTCATAAATGATCTGCTCATTGCGGCAAGCTGAATCTGGGTGATAATCATCGCACCGAGGAGAGAGGCGTTGTCCTCTCCTAATTTTCCCTGAGAGAGATTGAGTATGAGAATTTTCCCCTCGTTCATGATGCTTTCCAGATCAATCGTAGATTTGGGATTGCCGATAATATTGCGAATCATTTTTGAAGATACGAACTGTCCAACCTTGTTTTGGATCGGAGATATAGCTTCAACCCGAAGTCGATCTGTCATTTTCTCAAACTCCTTTTCCCAGAAATTGCGAATGATTGGATCTTTTATCAGGGGGATGACCCGTTTCCGGTAGTCGTGATTCGATAGCAAATTGAGTACATCCACGAGGGTAGTATCGGGTATTTCAAGAAGAGTCAAAATGCAGTTACGTAGGATATATTCGAGTCGCGGACCCCATGAGTCCTTATATAGCTTATTAAAGATAGATACTATTCCGGAAGAGATGAGATCGCGGTGCTGTTTGTTTTTTATCTCAAGCACATTGAGAGAAAAAGGTCGTTC
>JAAXWV010000191.1:0-2769 GCA_013334845.1 Candidatus Roizmanbacteria bacterium
TGGAGATGTCCGGCTTTTCCGTCACCCTCATGAAGCTGGATGAGGAGTTGAAACGGCTCTTGGATGCCCCTGCGGACACTCCCGCTTTCAAACAAATCTGAATTTCGGATCAGATACCCAAAGGGTTGAAAGAGGAGGATGCGGTGCGAACGACTCTTGCCTCTGCAGATTGGATTAAAATCATCGAAAGCATTTGCGACACCCTGGAGGAGCAAAAGGGATACCTTTCCGATCTCGACGGAGCCATTGGGGACGGGGACCACGGCGTAAATATGGCCAAGTGTTTTCGGGAAGTGGTAAATAATCCAAACATATTAAACGCCTTTACAGGCACGATGAATTCTCAGATTGACGGTATAAAAGCGGATACGAATTCACTCATCAGAGGAATTGAAAAAGCATATCCATCCATTTCGCAGCTCACTGATCCGGAATACAATAGTCTTGAGTCTGCATTGGCGAGAATGATGGAATATACTCATCTTTATGGTACTGTTAACGGGTTTCTTGAAGAAGGCACCTACCAAACTTTAAAGAAAGTATGGGTGACAAGATTGGAGAAAGGCAAAACAATCGATTTTCAGAGCGCTTTTGTTATCATTCAAAAACAGTTTGCAAAATATCCCGAACGGGATGAAACTGAATTTAAAAATACGCTCAACCTATTATTACGAGCAAGAAATAAGCTGGGTAATTCACTAAATACACAAGATATCGCTTCGTATATCGAGTCACTGGAAAAAATACGCGCCATCCATCCATATGCCTATGCTTCCAGTATTAATTCATTATTTGTTGAGGAATATGGAAAATTGGTTTCGAGTTTTACAGATTTTTCAGATCAAGGCAGAATAAGAAATAAGGAATATATTAACAATATGTTCTCCTCGCTCCGCATACTAGTAAATAAAGGTATAGATGAAAAGACTATTGCATACTCTTTGACTGCGATGTTCCCACAACGAATTTTGACTTATAATCCTCTTGCTACCACCAACCTAGAAAAATCAATTGCCTTGCTTCTAGACAACAGCACTGGGAACGACAAACTTAAACAGCAGATATACTACCATGCTGCTAAGCACATGATAGACGTATATAAAAAACAATTGGGCGATGGAGAAATTCCTTCATCTTTCAAGACACTTGCTCCGCAAATTTTCTCAACATTGGCTTTAGATCCGATGTTTGATAGTCAAGTAAGTGATATAGTCGATGTAATTCGACTACTACCTCAGTATAGTAGCAACATACATGATATTTTTGATTTACAGAAAGGTCTCTTTCAACATTTCGATTTTGTGAATAAAATGACGGCAAAGGATGAAGCCCAGGAGATTCCTTCAGAAATTATCGATGCCCTTGACGCTAAGATGACTGTAACCCTTGTCAATTTTCTCGACGTTGTAACTGACCCGACAGCAAACTATGCTGTTTGCCAAACTCTTGCAGATTATGCAAAGCTTCTCAGTCCTGCACGTCGAGCACACTTATATGGCCGGTACATAACAAAATCGAAAGAAGCTCTAGAGGCGAATTCAGATGATATTGCAAAAAATGTTATTTATAAGAGGGCTCTGGACATGTTTGATCTTACGAAAGAATATAGCACGAGTACTGATTTTTTAGCACATACATACGATCTTTATCAACGGCTTCTGCTCAGTGGAGTCTGCCCATCAGATTTTCCTCCGTTATCAGGGTTGGATCAAAAATATTCCCTTGTCGCTGTTAATTTTTTAAATGGATTAGCAAATAATCCGTATCAATGGAATGCGGAATCTGATTTAAAAAATGCAGTTAAGTTGGCTTACGATCTATCTGAATGGGTTATTCATCCCTCGAATTTATCTCAACAATCATATCAAGCACTCCCCGCGCTCCGGAATATTTTAGCGTCCTTGTTTATAGCAAAGTATACGTATTTCCCTCACAAGTTCCAAGATAGTGACATTTATTTCCCAGCTTTTGATGACTTGATAAATAAATTTTTGCTATCAAAAAATGACTTGAATATCTCGGCACAAAGTATCCATTCCTTGTTCGACCGGTATACGGATAAAGTTTTACGAAATCAGCGGACTCCACATATTCTGAAGTATGCTCGTGAGCTTGAAAAATATTACGATAGTGGACTTTCCGTCATAAAACCCGTTCGGGAAAAAGTTTTGCAAACGATCGGAGAAAATTATTTTAATTCCCCAATAACTTTAGATGAGATGAATATCACCGACTGGTTTTTAAAGCTTTTCCAGGTCCCCGATGGAAATAGCATAATAGACGAAATGTGTCAAATAATGGTCGGAGTATTGAAATCAAATCCGTCTGATACAATGAGTAAGCACATAAACCCGGAAATACTAATACACCAAATCGAGAGGGGTCTTACGTTAGAATCGTATGGTGCTACTATAGCTGAACATTTGAATAAAAAAGGTATATCACGAAATACCAAAGGGGGATTCTTTCGTTTCGGTTCTTCTAAATACGATGCAAAAGCGGTATATGCTGATCTTGTACAGGGAATTAACCAATACATGTCGTAAAAGGTTAATTTACTACATCGAGTATACGAATTGTCTTTTCTGCACTTTTCGGGTAAAATAACTTCATTATGTTTAAAGCACCCGAACACGATAATAACTTCGTAGAAATGGAGAAAAAGTGGCTCTCCTTCTGGAATGATAACGGCATTGTCCAAAATTATCGTTTTTGTGAAGATATTTGTTTAAGATGTCATTTTCCTGCCACCATTTAAGGATTTCCAGC
>JAAXWV010000191.1:2779-3498 GCA_013334845.1 Candidatus Roizmanbacteria bacterium
AAAACGATAATTCTTCAAAATACTATTCATTTATCGATGGCCCAATCACCGCAAATAATCCTATGGCTGTTCACCACGCATGGGGCAGAACTTATAAAGATCTCTGGCAGCGATTTTTCAACCTTCATGGACATCGTCAGCGATTTCAGAACGGATTTGATTGTCAGGGTTTGTGGGTAGAGGTGGAAGTAGAGAAGGAGTTGGGTCTTAAGATGAAGAAAGATATAGAAAACCTTGTTCCCGGTGATAAAAATGCTTCCATTGCGAAATTTGTCCAGCTCTGTAAAGAACGGGTATACCGATTTTCCGACACTCAATCTCAGCAGTCAAAAAGGCTTGGTTATTTCATGGATTGGGACCACTCGTACTACACCATGAGTGAGACGAACAATTACATGATTTGGCGCTTTCTGAAGACTTGTTTTGAAGCTGGTTGGATCTATAAGGGTCATGATTCCGTACCATGGTGTCCCCGCTGTGAGACAGCTATTTCTCAACATGAGATGCTGACGGAAGATTACAAGGAAGTTGTTCATGAATCCATCTTTTTGAAATTTCCGATTGTCGGACGCGATAAGGAATATCTGCTCGTCTGGACGACTACTCCGTGGACAGTTCCAGCCAACGTGTTTATTTCAGTTGATGAGAAAAAAGAGTATGCACTAGTGGAAGGTGAGCAGGGTGAGAGATACTGGATGATGGATGAACTCGTCCCATCG
>JAAXWV010000192.1 GCA_013334845.1 Candidatus Roizmanbacteria bacterium
AGGATTCATTCATCATGAACCTAACGGTGTCAAGGCGATCGATCAAAAAGGCGCAATAAAGAAAGGTATGGGTAAACCGAAGGAAGCTAGGTTGTATACTTTCCCGGATACAGATGCTTACATTCTTTACTTGATAACGGTCGGGGATAAGAATTCCCAAACAACAGACATTCGTGACTGTACTCAGTTTGTTAAAGATTTAAAGAAAAATAAAGGGGGTTAAAAATGGCACTAAAAAATACATATAACAGTGTGAGTGAACTTTACGCGAAGTATGCCAGCAATGAAGAGTGTGAAAATTTTGTCAGTTTACTAAACTCAAGGAAGCTTGCGAAAACATTATTTGCGCTTCGCTGCAAAGCTGGATTGACCCAAAAGGAGCTGGCTGTAAGAACCGGTATAACGCAAAGTAAGGTGTCTAAAATTGAGCACGCACAAGACGTAACTCTTACGTTTGGCGATATTTTACAGTATTGTGATGGGCTTAACCTTCAGTTACATGTTGGTTTAATGCCCGACGGCATGTCTCTTGTTAACAAGGTTAAGTTTCACTGGACCGAGCTCCAGAGACATCTTGAGGCAATTCAAGAAATTAGTAAGGGAGACTCAGAGATGGAGAATGCCGCAAGAAAATTCACTGTTGAAGCTGCACATAATATTACCAACGGCTTGCTTTCTTCCCTTGAAAAAGTTATGCCGAAACATGAAAAAGAAGAGCTATTTACTGTTTCGGCTCCATCTGATTCACAGGAGCATCCTGAAGACTGTAGCCCAGCAATCCTTCCTAGACAACTATGTCATCTGAATGAGTAATTATGTTACGTATAAACGCAAAAGCCCCTGTGTTCCTCGGGGCTTTTGCGTACAGTTATTTCTAGCCTTGAGGCAACTCCTCTTTTTGTATCGTAATCATCAATTTTTCATTGATCGGCTTCCCGTCCACCTCGGTCGTGAGATAAACACCATAGACTCCCTCTCTCATAACACCATGTCGCCATCCACCATACTGCCCTGATTCATAGTGAACAAGAATGTTTGGGTAAATATCTTTTGTCAACGTCCCTCCAGACAGCACCAAGTCAGAAGGCTTTGAAGCGTCTCGTTCTATATATCTCACCCCCTCAAACATGAACGCCCCTCTCGTTTGAGTATTATCGATAAACAAGGTCTTATCCCAAACAATAGCAATATCTTTATTGCTGATATTTTTCAGGGTCAAAATAAAAGATTCGCACCCAGTTGTCCCTCCAGTTTCTTTTATTCCGAGCCCAAGGAAGCCGCTACTCTTAAAACCTTTTTCCCACGATGGCGTAATTGATACCTCAAAGAGTGCGTTCTTCTTTGTCCTTGTTATCTCACTCTCCTTACTCATCGTATACGTCTAAACGGCATCCTTCGCGTACAAGGCGCTAGAAAAGGACGCTTGCAACACCATAATCAACA
This sequence comes from Candidatus Roizmanbacteria bacterium, assembly GCA_013334845.1. Lineage (GTDB taxonomy): Bacteria > Patescibacteriota > Microgenomatia > UBA1406 > GWC2-37-13 > JAAXWV01. The sequence goes on from JAAXWV010000192.1 coordinate 1,444, forward strand.
CCATGAAAAATGCTTGGATCTTCATCCTACCCCCCCCCGTTTAAGTTGAAATATCGCAGTATAAGGAAAATACTGCATTTCTGTCTGGAGTGTAAAAGCAAAAGCCTCCTGCTCTGCAGGGTGAACTTTTTTTTGCGTTCCTACAATCTTTTCGGCAATATCAAGAGATCCCTGCCTGATGAACCCCTCATCCTTAGCCACCTTCCCCACCGCAACCCGGAAACTCTGTAATGACGGAATCTCAACCTGCTGGAAGTACTCTGCTATCATATCCTCATCAAACGCATCGTTTCCAGGGAACCCCTTTATAGCTTTACAAATAATATCAAGCTCAACACTCCTGAACTGCCCGTCCGACTTTGCGACAAAAAGCAGCACCCGCGTAAAATCATAATGTTTCTTAAAAAACGCCCGCATAGCTCCATCAGGAGACGCATCATAAAGACCACGCAAATACATTCCTACATCACGCAAAACCTCGCCGGTAGCTACATCAACACATTGAGAAATACGGGAAAACCTGAATGTCCTCACATCATTTCTGAGACGGCAGACCCCTCTCATCAACCCATCCCCATCCCCAAAAAAAACCGCTGAACATCAACTATACGCTCTGTTACCGATCCATTACGATCACGGTAATCAAGGCGCAGCGCCACCCTTACAGGAACGGCCTCATCCCAGTCAACCTCATAAAGAAAGTTAGATGAATCATACTCCGCTCTTTCCTGAGCAACTGACCTCGATGATATACTGGCCGTTGTTTTTTTAACAACATCTTTCCATCGAAAATAGAAAAAAATGCCAGCAGCAATGGCCAGCAAAAACAAGACATCGTTCATCGCATTACCTTCGTATGATTATGAAAGCGATATACTTAAGCTGTTTAGTTAACGACATCCCACCCATTAAGAAACATTTTTGTATACTTTGTTTTAAGGATTCTGGTCTCTCTTGATACTCTTTTTCGTGCAGCATTAACTCTTGAATCACCATCTCTTTCCGTGTCATCGTCAATAAGCTCTCCTCCTATAGCTTTTATCCCATCCTCAATTGTTTTTATCATTGATCTTTCAAACCCAATTTCATGGTCTACAGGGTTAAAGTAAAATTTATCATAACCAATATACCCGCCGTAACTGTTTTTTGCGTTCACTTCCCCGCGCACAGGTTTAAAATCCTCAGCTCCAACTCGAACATTCCGAAACTGAGCTGACTCAGGATCTTTAAGTTTCTCTCGTATAGCGTCCTTTGCCTTCTCGATCAGCACCTGGTCTACAGAGGGCTTTGCTGCCTCCTTTTTGACTGACTTCTTGATAGCGGCATCCGATAAATTTGCCCCCAGCGCCATCAGCAACACAAGCGCCATCGCTTTACACTTCATACCTCTCCTTGTGATTTATAGTAATTTAAGACTTGATTATTACTGTGCGTTTCGCGAAAGATTTGTAATCATGTTGTAGGTAAACCATCCGTCACCAGTTATAAAAAACTGGGCCTTCGCACTCGCAGCGTCACGCATCACACCGATGGCGTCACTAAAAGGCTCAAATGATACGATCTTTATGTAAGGGATCCTGAAGCTTTTTAATTTTCCGGCAAAATAAATGTGCTTATTTGTTACAACGAACCACCCTGCATCTACATTTACGCGCTCATTATATTCTACCGGTCGCCCTTTGAATGCTCCTACTCGGTAATAAACGCCATTCATTATTCGGATACTTACGCCCTGAGAAGCACCAATCGTTTGACGCCGAGTCTTGTCCTGTAAGTACTCCGTATCCGCGAACGCATAGACGACGGTCTCCCCCTTTTGCAAGTTGATAGGTATAGACCCCTGAATATTCACTCTATCAGGAACGGCGCCATTCATAATATCCTGCAGGATAGCGGCTTTTACGATTTTAGTCCAGGCTCCATTTATATTCAAATCTTCCTGCGAAAATCCAAAGTGCTTAGAAAAGCCAACAAGCCTTTTTTGCTCTAACTCATCAAGGACCCCGTCCTCAAGAAATTTGTCTACAGCGCACTCCCATCCC